>CAZGLU010000504.1:0-3171 GCA_964526095.1 uncultured Anaerolineaceae bacterium
CGCCGCTTGCAGCGTGAGTTCGTGCTGGACCCCAACCGTCCGCCGCAGATCGACACGTGGCCGGGCTGGCTGCGCCGCCTGCCGGTGCTGCCCGTGCGGATCACGGTGCGCGTGCAGACCGCATGACCGGCGGGGCGTCGTTTCCGGGCCGGTTGCTCGGCGTGGATTACGGGCTGAAGGTGGTTGGGCTGGCGATCAGCGACCCGACCGGGCTGCTGGCGCGCCCGCTCCAACTGCTGTACCGCCGCTCGAAGGCCGAGGACTTCGCCGCGATCCGCGCCCTGGCCGCCGAGCACGATGTCGTCGGGCTGGTGGTCGGGCTGCCGCTCTCCCCGCCGGACGTGACGGGCTACACGCAGGCCGACCGCGTGCGGCTGTGGGCCTCGCGGCTGGCGGCGGCGGTGAACCTGCCGGTTTACCTGTTTGACGAACGCTATTCCTCACAGGACGCGGAGGACATCGTGCGCGAGGTGGGCCGCACGCCCCCCGATCGCATCGACGCCGTGGCCGCGGCGGTGATCCTGCAAGGCTTCCTCGACGCGCGCCGCGAGGGCCTGCCCTGGCCGGAGCCGGTGCCGCCCGCGCAGGAATGAGCCGTCATCCGGGCCTCACACGTAGCCTGAGCGCCGCGTGATCGGCGGACAGCGGCCTTTTCAGCGGCGGTCCGGTGCGCGTATAATGCGACAGGGTCGTTCTACCGATCGGAGATGCCGATGAACAGCACGGCGGTGCGCGCGGTGGTGATCGCGCTGGTCCTGGGCTGCCTTCTCGTGACGTGCGTGGCGGGCGGCGGGTTATTCCTGTGGGCACGCCAGGAGGGGCTGAACCCCGTCCGCGCGATCCAACTGCGCCTCTCCCTGGCCCGCAACGACGAAGCCCTGAACACACCTGCCGGGGATGACCCGACCTTTCGCCGCTTCGTGGTCAACTCCGGGGATTCCGCCAGCGCGATCGCGGCAAGCCTGCGGGCCGAGGGGCTGATCTCTGACGCGGGCCTGTTCGTGGATTATGTGGTCTACTACCGTCTCGACGACGAGTTGGAGGCGGGCACGTACTTCCTGCAGCAGACGCAGACCATCCCGCAGATCGCCCGCGCCCTGACCGACGCCTCCTCCGCGACGATCCCCTTCCGCACGCTGGAGGGCTGGCGCCTGGAGGAGATCGCGCAGGTGATCGACTCGAACCCGCTGCTGGACTTCAGCGGCGCGGACTTCCTGGCCGTGGTCGGGCCGGGGGCGGAGATCCCGCCGGAGTTCAAGGCGCGTGTCGGCATCCCGGACGTGCTGTCGAACGGGCGTCCGCCGTCGTTGGAGGGCTTCCTGTACCCCGGCCTCTACCAGCTCAAGCCGGGCATCACGCCCGTCGAGCTGCGCGACGAGATGCTGGCCGCCTTCGATTCCTATGTGACCGAGGACCTCTACCGGCTCGCGGCGGAGCAGGGCCTGACGATGTACGAGGTCGTGACGCTGGCCTCGATCGTGGAGAAGGAGGCGGTCGTGCCGGACGAGGCGCCGGTGATCGCCTCGGTCTACCTGAACCGCTACCGCCTGCCGATGCGCCTGGATGCGGACCCGACCGTGCAGTACGCTATCGGCAACACGCGGGATCCCAATACGTGGTGGCCGAGCATCACGCAGGCCGACTATTACGGCCTCGAGGGGGCGCCGAACCAGTCTTACAACACGTACCTCAACGAGGGCCTGCCGCCCGGCCCGATCGCCGCGCCGCGCCTCGCGTCGATCCGCGCGGTGCTGGAACCTGCTGACACGCAGTATTTCTACTTCCGGCGCGGCTGTGAGGACGACAACCGGCACGAGTTCTTCAGGCTGGACCAACAGGCCGAGCACGCCAACTTCACCTGCTGAGGCGTCGCGGCCACGCAACGAAAACGGGGGGCCGTATGATATAGGCACCCCGTTTGTTACCGGTTGTGCTGGGCGCCTGCTGGTTACTTACCGGCGTCGTCTTCCCGCTGCACTTCGATCTTCACGCGGGCGACCAGCGCGGCCAGCGCGCCGAGCGCGGCCATCACCGGCGCGGCCAGCGCCAGGATGCTCCCGGCGACGACGCCCACCGTGAGCGGGATCTCCAGCAGGTACTTGCCCTCTTCGTCCTTGATGATCAGGCGCCGCACGTTGCCTTCCTGGATGAGTTCCTTCACCCGGTCGATGAGCTGGCGCCCCTCCACCTCGATCTCCTCCCAGTACCGGCGCCCGGTTTCGCGGGCCTGTTCAGCTTGTTCGCGCGCCTGGTCGTAGGCCCCTTGTGCCTTGTCCTTGATCTGCTCGGCGGCTTCCTCCGCGCGGCTCTTGGCCTCGCTCGCCTGTTGTTCGGGATTCTCGCTCATAAACAGCACTCCTTCTGCTATCGCCAGCGCCTTTAGGGCATAGTCGATCAGTTTCACTGCACGAAGCACGTTCATGGTTACGGCTCCGCTATCACGTCAATCTCCATAGATCGTATCAAAGAACATCGGCAATGCCTCGTATTCACCCGGTTTGACCGTGAGGGCGGACGCCAGCAGGTCCTTCGCGCGCTGCGCCGCTTCGAGGCTGTTGGCGTGGATCGTGAAGGCGGTCGTGTCGGCGGTGACTCGCTCCCCGACCTTGACGTGCGCCTCGACGCCTACCGCCGGGTCGATGGGGTCCCCCTTGCGCGCGCGCCCCGCGCCGAGTTCAAACGCCGCCTCCGCGACCCGCAGCGCATGGACCTCCGTGACCGTGCCCGCCGCCCCGGCCGGGATCGCGATCCGGTGGGCGGCCTGGGGCAGCCGGTCCGGATCGTCCAGCACGCGCACGTCGCCGCCCTGGGCCTGGACCAGCTCGCGGAACTTGGCGAAGGCGCGCCCGTTGTCCAGCAGTTCGGCCAGTTCCGCCATGGCGCGGGGGAGGGCGTCGTGGTCGGCCTCCTGCCGGCCCAGGTGCAGCATGTGCCCGGCGATGACGAGGCAGTGCTCGCGCAGGTCGGTTGGGCCGCCGCCCTGCAACGCCTCGATCGCCTCGCGTACCTCCAGCGCGTTGCCGACCGCATGGCCGAGCGGCTGGTCCATGTTCGACAGCACGGCGACCATCTTGCGCCCGGCGCTCACCCCGATGTCCACCATGATCTGCGCCAGTTCGCGCGCCTCATCGAGGTTCTGCATGAACGCCCCGACGCCTACCTTGACGTCCA
>CAZGLU010000505.1:0-3163 GCA_964526095.1 uncultured Anaerolineaceae bacterium
CCTATCCTACACTCTTTCCCTACACGACGCTCTTCCGATCTGCTGCGAGGGCTGCCGGGGCTTCGCGCCGGAGGCCAACTTCGACTTCATGCGCCAGATCCTCGAACAGCAAGGGCTGTCCGGCGAGGAGATCGACGCCCTCTTTACCATGTACAACTATTACCAGCTTAAGCAGATGGGTGAAGACGCGCCGCTCAGCAGCAACGGCATGAGCAGGCGTAGGCGCAGCCGGAAGCAAAACTGGCCGCGTTCTACGTTCGCGTCGCCTGAGGAGGCTTAGTACCGATGCCTGAGACGATCAACGTCAACGTCCATCATCTTACGCGCGTCGAGGGCCACGGCAACATCGTGGTAGACGTCGTCGACGGTCGCCTGGAGCGCTGCGACCTGGAGATCGTGGAGACGCCGCGCTTCTTCGAGGCCATGCTGCGTGGGCGGCCCTACACCCAGGCGTCGCACATCACCAGCCGCATCTGTGGCATCTGCGCCATCGGCCACGCCACGGCCAGCCTGCGCGCCACCGAGGCCGCGCTGCAGGTCACGCCGAGCGAGCAAACCGTGCTGCTGCGCAAGCTCGCCTTTCACGGCGAGATGCTCGACAGCCACATCCTGCACGTCTATATGCTGGTCGCGCCCGACTTCCTGGGCGTGGGCAGCGTCATCCCGCTGGCGACCACCAAGCCGGACGTCGTCAAGCGCGCGCTGCGCATGAAGAAGCTCGCCGGTGACCTGTGCCATGCGATTGTGGGGCGCCACACGCACCCCATCACGATGACCGTCGGCGGGTTCACGCACACCCCTTCCCGCGCCGCCCTGGAAGACCTGCGCGCCCAGTTCGAGGCCATCCTGCCGGACGTGGACGCCACGGTGGAGTTGTTCGGCACGCTGCCCTGGCCGAGCTTCGAGCGCGAAACGGAGTTCGTGGCGCTGGTCCAGCCGGACGAGTACGGCTTCATCGACGGCACGATCGCCAGCAGCGACGGCCACCGTCTGCCGATTGACGAGTACCGGCAGGTCACGAACGAGCGCCTCTGTCCGCACTCGTCCGCGAAGCACACGTCCTTCAACCGCGAGAGCTACATGGTCGGGGCGCTGGCCCGCTATAACCTGAAGCACGAGCAGCTTCACCCCCGCGCGAAGGCCGCCGCCGCCCATCTGGGCCTCAGCGCGCCCTGCTATCGACCGTACCTCAACAGCGCCGCGCAGGTGGTCGAGATCGTGCACTGCGTTGACGACGCGATCAAGCTGCTCGACACGCTGCTGGCGCGCGGCGTCCAGCACGAGGACCCGGCCCCGGTCACGCTGGTGCCCGGCGCGCGCGGCGTCGGCGCGTGTGACGTGCCGCGCGGGACGCTGTTCCACGAGTACCAGATCGGGGAAAAGGGGCTGATCGAGGAAGCGAACTGCATCGTCCCGACCGGGCAAAACCTGGCCAACATCGAGCTGGACAAGCGCGCCCTGGTCCCGACGCTGCTGGGCGAGCCACAAGAGCAGATCACGCACAAGTTGGAGATGCTGGTGCGCGCCTACGACCCCTGCATCTCCTGCTCGACCCACTTCTTGAACGTCGAATTCGTCGGCAAGTAGCTGTTGACCGGGCGGACCCCACACCGGCCGGCGTCGAGGGGAAGAGATGGGCGCTCGTTCGTTCAAGGCGAGCGCCCCACCCTCAGCAGAGCAAGGCGCGACACACCATGCCCCACCAACCACCACCCGCCGCGCAGACCTTGATCCTTGGAGTCGGCAGCCCGCTCAGGGGCGACGATGCCATCGGCATCCTCGCCGTGCAGGCGTTGCGGGAGCGGGGCGACCTGCCGCCCGGCGTGGACGTGTTCGACGGCGGCACCGACGGGCTGGGGCTGATCCCCGTCCTCGAAGCCTACCCGCGCGTGATCGTAGTGGACGCGGTCGAGATGGGGCTGCCGCCCGGCACGCTGCGGCGCTTCACCTGGGAGGATGTGCGCGTCAACGGGCGCATGGGCGGCCTGTCGCTGCATGAGAGCGATCTCGGCGCCGCCCTGTCGCTGGCCGAAGCGCTGGGCAGCCTGCCTCGCCAGCTTGTGTTTTTTGGCGTGCAGCCGCATGATACGGCCTGGGATGCGCCCCTCAGTCCCGCCGTCGCCTGCGCGCTGCCCCGTTTAGTACAGGCCCGGCTGCATGAAGTCGGGAGTGAAACGACGATGGCGCACAAGATCTTGAGTATCGAAGACGACCCCGATGTGATCCTGGCGACCCGCATGCCGCTGGAACACGCCGGGTATGAGGTCCACGAGGCCCATTCGCAGAGCGAAGGGCTGGCCGCCGTGGACGCCTTCAAGCCGGACCTGATCATCCTCGACGTGATGATGGACACGCACACCGCCGGGTTCCAGTTAGCGCAGGAACTGCACGGCCCCACCGCCAAGCCGGAACACCGCGCGATCCCGATCCTGATGGTGACCGCCATCCACCAGACGACGCCGCTGCGCTTCGGCCCGGACCCGGACTATCTCCCGGTCGATGCGTACGTCGAAAAGCCGATCGATCCCCAACGGCTGCTGGCCGAAGTGGAGGCGCTGCTCAGTAAGCGATGACCGACTCCGCCCCCGAGCCGCGCGCCCTGACGACGGCCCGCCCCAGCATCCGCCCGAACCTGGATGAATTGTGCCAGAACACCCGGCTGCTCATCCGGCTGAGATGGGTGGCCGGGATCGGGATCGCGGGCGGCGCGCTCCTGGCCTCGACCGTGCTCGGCATCGACCTGCCCGTGCTGCCCCTCGCCGGGATCGGGCTGATCGTGCTGGCTTATAACGCGGTGCTCGCGCGGGCCAGCGCCGGGGATTGCCGCTCCCTTGACTTCGCCTGGCGGCTGGCCTGGGTCCAGGTCTTGCTGGACTGGATCGCCATGACGGGCGTGGTGCATTTCACGGGCGGGATCACCAGCCCGCTGCTGATCTACTTCGTGATCCACGCCGCCCTGTCCGGCACGGTGCTCGTCCCCTCGTACGCGCGCGGCCTGGCCCTCGTCGCCGTGGGAGCCGTGGCCGGGCTGGCCTGGGGTGAAAAGAGCGGGTGGCTGCCGCACGTCCCGCTCCGCGACCTCAGCCTCGGCGCGGACCTGCCCCAGAAGACGACCTACATCGCGGCGGAGCAGGTCTGCTACGGCACGGCGCTGCTGAGAGGC
>CAZGLU010000506.1:0-3161 GCA_964526095.1 uncultured Anaerolineaceae bacterium
GATGGAATCTCGTGACTGGAGTTCAGACGTGTGCTCTTCCGATCTCGCCGCCGGGGTGAGTACGCGCTGGCGGGCGTCCGTCGCCCGCTCGTACGCTGGTGGCGGCGGCTGATGCTGCTCTCGCCCACGTCGATCATCCGCCACATGCGGGCACTGATCATCGGCACGCACAACGGCACCCCGCCCGGCGATGACGACGCGCGCGACGAGCGGTAGCGTGTGTCAACTATTTCGCCCACATCGAAGCGTATGATCTTCGGCCGAGAGATGACGAATGAACGATTATCACATCAACATCTTCTACAGTCAGGAGGACGGCGCTTATATCGCTGACGTTCCCGACCTGAAATACTGCTCGGCTTCCGGCGCCACGCCCGAAGAGGCACTGCGCGAAGTGCTGATCGCCAAATCTCTGTGGCTGGAAGCGGCTCGCGAGAACGGCAAGCCCATCCCACCCCCACGCTACCGCCCGGCCATCTATCAGGTTGGCGCTTAGTCGCATGGTACGGACGAGCCGTAGGGGCGGGTTTCCAAACCCGCCCCTCCTGTTTTCCTGTTTCGCGCCTAGGGAAGGGGTCGCAGAGTTTACGGCGAACCGCACCCCGCACTTGGCATTGTAATCTCCCCCGCCGTTCACTATAATCCCCCCGTTCAAACCGCCGACAGACGCTTAGGAAGAAACCCAACCCATGAAGAATATGACCAGCGCCGAAGTGCGCGAGGCGTTCCTTGATTTCTTTGAGGAGATGGGCCATAAGCGCGTGCCCTCGTCCTCGCTGGTGCCGGGCAACGACCCGACCCTGCTGTTCACCAACGCGGGCATGGTGCAGTTCAAGGACGTGTTCCTCGGCCTGGACCAGCGCGACTATTCCCGCGCCACGACGTCGCAGAAGTGTATGCGCGTCAGCGGCAAGCACAACGACCTGGAGAACGTCGGGCCGTCGCCGCGCCACCACACGTTCTTCGAGATGCTCGGCAACTTCAGCTTTGGCGATTACTTCAAGCGCGACGCGATCCGCTTCGCCTACGACCTGCTGACCCGCGTGTACGGCATCCCGACCGACGACCTGCTCTACACCGTCCACACCAGTGACGACGAAGCCTACGCCATCTGGACGCAGGAGATCGGCGTGCCTGCCGAGCGCGTCTACCGCATGGGCGACAAGACGAACTTCTGGCAGATGGCCGACGTCGGGCCGTGCGGCCCCACCAGCGAGATCCATTACGACTGGGGTCCCGCCGCCTGCACGTGTGGGATCGGGGAGCCGCCCCACCTGGATCTGGACAACGGCTGCGCGCGCTACCTGGAGATCTGGAACCTGGTGTTCATGCAGTTCCAGCAGTTCGAGGACGGGCACCGCGAGCCGCTGCCCCATCCCGGCGTGGATACGGGCATGGGGCTGGAGCGTATCGTCAGCGTCGTGCAGCAGAAGCACGCCAACTACGATACCGACCTCTTTATGCCGATCATCCGCCGTGTACAGCAGCTTACCGGCCACACGGACGCCGAGCGCGAGGCGAACTACGTGCCGTACCGTGTCATCGCGGACCACATGCGCGCCGCGACGTTCCTGATCGCGGACGGCGTGCGCCCCGGCGCGACTGGGCGCGACTACGTCTGCCGCATGGTCATCCGCCGCGCGGTGCGCTTCGGGACCAAGCTCGGCTTCGAGGAGCCGTTCCTGGCGCAGGTCGCGGATGCGGTGATCGAGACGATGGGCGCGGCGTACCCGGAGATCGTCGAGCGGCAGGAAGCGATCCGCCGCACGATCACCAACGAGGAAGTGCGCTTCCGCCGCGCCATGGACCGCGCCCTGACCGAGCTGGAGGAGATGCTCGCCGCGCTTGAGCCGGGCGGCACGCTGCCGGGCGACCTGGCCTTCCGCCTGCACGCCGAGAAGGGCCTGCCGCTGGAGATCACGCGCGACATCGCGCAGGAACAGGGCTTCGGCGTGGACGAGGCGGGCTTCCGCGCGGCCCAGGCGCGCCACGAGGAGGTCAGCCGGGGCGCGGGCAAGGGCGCCTTCGGCACGATCGACATGGGCGAGGCGTACCGCACCGCGCTGACCACGCTGCGCGGGCGCGGCCTGCTCGATGGCGGCGTGAAGCAGGAGCAGTACGGCCCGTTGACCCGCGAGGCGCGGGTGCTCGCCATCCTGCGCGACGGCGAGATGGTCGAGGGCGCGGGCGTGGGCGACCACGTCGAGATCGTGCTGGACGTCACGCCGTTCTACATCGAGGCGGGCGGGCAGGTCAGCGACACGGGCGCGATCCAGGGTGACGGCTGGACGGTGGACGTCGAGGATGCGCGCCAGCCGGTCGGCGGGCTGATCGTACACAGCGGCGAGGTGGTCGAGGGGCGGCCCCAGGTGGGCGACCCGGCGACCGTGTCCGTGGATGCCGCGCGCCGCCTGGACATCATGCGCAACCATACCGCGACGCATCTGCTGCACGCGGTGCTGCGCTCGGTGCTTGGCCCGCACGTGCAGCAGCGCGGCTCGCTCGTCGCGCCGGACCGCCTGCGCTTCGACTTCAGCCACGACCAGCCGATCAGCGACGACGAACTCGACACGATCCAGCGTCAGATCAACGAGGCGATCCTGGCGAATTACCCCGTCTGCGCGGAGTGGAAGGACCTGGAGACCGCGCGCGCCGAGGGCGCGATGGCGCTCTTTGGCGAAAAGTACGGCGAGCGCGTCCGCACGATCAACATTTACACCGATCAGGCCACCGGCCAGCGCTACAGCTACGAGTTGTGCGGTGGCAACCACGTCGAGCAGACCGGCACCATCGGCCCGTTCGTGATCACGTCCGAGGGCAGCGTGGCGCAGGGCATCCGCCGCATCGAGGCGCTGACCGGTTATGCCGCCGAGGCGTACATCCGGCGCGGTCTGGGCCGCCTGCGGACGGTCGCGGCGCTGCTTGGCGCGACGCCGGACGCCGCGCCGGACCGCGTTGAGGCGTTGCAGGCTGACCTGCGCGCCGAGCAGCACGAGGTCGCGCGGCTGCGCCGCCGCATCGCCCGGCTGGAGTTCGAGCGGCTGGTCGAGGGCGCGACGGAGATCGGCGGCGTGAGCGTGCTGGTGGCCCGCGTGGAGCCGACTACCGCCGACGCCCTAGATCGGAAGAGCACACGTCTGAACTCCAGTCACCGCTCATTA
>CAZGLU010000507.1:0-3154 GCA_964526095.1 uncultured Anaerolineaceae bacterium
TCCACAACCATCTGGAAGCGCACGGTCCCATCCGGGTCGATCTGCTCGATCTCGCCGCGCGTGATGCGCAGGGCGTCCGGCGCGACCTCCAGGCCGGGACGGATGTACGGCCCCAGCCCGGCGTAGGCCACCTGCCGCGCCTGACGCTCGTCCACGACCACGGCCTGCACCTGGGCGCGCAGGTCCAGGCTGACGCTCTCTGCCGCGTCCCCGACGAAGGCGCTGTACACTGTCCATTCCGGGCGCTCCTCGATGATCTGCACGGAGCCGGGGACGAGGAACTGCTCGCCGGACAACTGGTGTAACAGGACGTCACGCGCGTTCTGAAGCACCTGCTGGCGGCCCAGCACCAACAGCCGGTCGTGGTCCGCCTGCGTCACGATGCCGCGCTGCTGCGTCGCGCCGCCGTACGTCGCGTTGGGGTTCGTGACCGTGACCTGATCGGCAAAGTCGGCCTCGACGCGCACGATCGCGCCGGGATCGACGTTGCCCGCAGCGCCGGAGTGTTCCGCCAGCGCACGGATCGGCACGCTCACGCTCGAATCGGTCCCGGCGGGCAACGTCGTGTCGGCGGTGGTCTCAAAGCGCACCGGGAACGTGCCACCCGTCACAACGACCGTGCCGAGCGGGATGAAGACCGGCTGCGCGGTATTGTTGCGGAAGATGACCGTGCCCTGCGCCTGCGACGCGCCGACCGTCTCGCGCTCGGACGTCTGGACGGTGACGCGCGCCGTGGCGGGCAGCGTGATGACCGAGGCCGGCATCCGCCCGTTGGGGATGTCGAGGTCGGTCAGCGTGGGGTCCGCGACGACGGGCACGCGCACGAACACCTGATCGCTGGCGGGGGTGAGGGTCACGGTCGCGCTCGGCAGGATGACATACACCGCCGCCAGCAGCACGGCCAGCACGCCGCCGAACGCGATCCAGCGCATGATCTGGCGGCGGCGCCACTGCTCCGGTGTGAGCAGGGCCGCCTCGCGCTGGCGGTGGACCTCGTCCGCGAGGGCCAACTGCGCCGCCGGGTCGCGCGGGGGGATGAACGCCCGGTCACGCGGGCGCTTCCACCGCCCGCGCCGCGCCGCCTCGACGCTCTCGAACACGGAGATGTTGAGGTCCTCGGCGTGGCCGATCACGTCCTTGTCGGCGGTGACCAGCGCCAGCGCGATCCCCAGGCGCTGCGCCTGGCGCTGCACGAGCAGCAGGTCCAGCTTGCGCCGCAGCGGGCCGCCGGAATCCGGCCAGACGAGCAGCACGAAACGCGCGCGGGCGAAGGCCAGCCGGTCGCGGATCGTTACGGAGTCGTCGTCGGGGTCGAGGTGAAGCACTTGCAGCCGATTTTCCATGAACGTGTATGGTACATCAGGATCGGCACGACGGCTATGCGCTACAATGGCTGCGCGCTCGCGCCGATCTTGACTCACCTCCGACGCTGGCGCATAATCTGCCGCTCGCAGCCCGCTCGGACGCGATGCCATGAAACTCGACAGACGCCTGCTCGCCCTCATCGCCCCGGTACGCCGCACGCTGATCCTCACGATCGCGCTCGGCACGCTGGCGGGGGTGCTGCTCATCCTGCAGGCTTACACCCTCAGCCAGGCCATCAGCCGCGTCTTCCTGGGCGGCGACGGGCTGCGCGAGGTAACACCCCTGCTGCTGGCGCTGGTCGGGGTCGCCGGGCTGCGGGCCGCCGCGCTGGGGCTGGGCGAGATCGCCGCGCAGCGCTTCACCGGGCGGATCAAAACCGCGCTGCGGCAGGAATTCCTCGACCACCTGCTGGCGCTCGGCCCGGCGTACACGCGCGGCGAGCGTACGGGCGAGCTGGCCGCCACCGCGCTGCAAGGCATCGAGGACCTGGACGCCTACTTCCGCGAGTACCTCCCGCAACTCGCCTTCGCGCTGCTGCTGCCGCTGAGCATCTTGCTGTTCGTCTTCCCGATCGACCTGCTCTCCGGCGCCGTGATGTTGCTCACCGCGCCGCTGATCCCGTTCTTCATGATCCTGATCGGCATCGCGACCGGCATCCGCTCCAAGAAACAGTTCACCGCCCTCAGCCGCCTCAGCGCGCACTTCCTGGACGTGCTGCAAGGACTGACGACGCTCAAGCTGTTCGGGCGCAGCCGCGAGCAGACGGCGACCATCGCGGCGATCAGCGACCGCTTCCGGGCGGCGACGATGGACGTGCTGCGGATCGCGTTCCTGTCTGCGCTGGCGCTGGAGCTGCTGTCCACGATCAGCATCGCGATCGTGGCGGTCGAGATCGGCCTGCGCCTGCTGTACGGCCGGATGGAGTTCGACGCGGCGTTCTTCGTGCTGGTGCTCGCGCCGGACTTCTACCTGCCGCTGCGCCAGCTTGGCACGCGCTACCACGCCGGTATGAGCGGGATCGCCGCCGCACAGCGCATCTTCGACGTGCTGGAGACACCGGCACCCGCCCCTCCCCCGCACCCGGCCCCGGCAGATCCCCCGCTCAACCCGGATATCACCTTCGAGGACGTACAGTACGCCTATGAGGATGGAACGCGCCACGCCCTGCGCGGTGTGTCCTTCACCATCCCCGCCGGGAGCACCGTCGCGCTGGTCGGGCCGACCGGCAGCGGGAAGTCCACCATCATGCAGCTTCTGCTGCGCTTCATCGAGCCGACGGGCGGGCAGATCACGCTCGACGGGGCGCCGCTGGCGGGCTTCGCGGCGGACGCGTGGCGCGAGCGGGTCGCCTGGGTGCCGCAGCGTCCGTACCTGTTCCATGGCACGGTGGCGGAGAACATCCGCCTCGCGCGGCCCGGCGCACCCCTGGCAGACGTGGTGCGGGCGGCGGAACAGGCTCACGCCGATGCCTTCATCGACGCGCTGCCCCAGGGCTACGACACCGTGCTCGGAGAGCGCGGCGCGCGGCTGAGCGGGGGGCAAGCGCAGCGCATCGCCCTGGCCCGCGCGTTCCTGAAGGATGCGCCGCTGCTCCTGCTCGACGAGCCGACCTCCGGCCTGGACCTGGACACCGAGGCGCTGCTCCAGGATGCGCTGGCCGCGCTGCTGCAAGGCCGCACGGCGCTGATCGTCGCGCACCGGCTGAGCACGATCCGCCGTGCGGACCAGATCATCGTGCTCGACGCGGGGCGCGTCGTGGAGGCCGGGACGCATACGGCACTGGTGGCGG
>CAZGLU010000508.1:0-3152 GCA_964526095.1 uncultured Anaerolineaceae bacterium
GGTGACTGGAGTACCGCGGTGGGCTCTCCCGACCTGGCAAACCGCCGGGGGGGGGGGTGCCACCCCCCCCCGGCTCTGCCGCGTATCCGGCTCAAAAGCAAAAGAGCCTGCACTCCGCCCGGCTCCCCCTCTCCGAATGCGGAGAAGGACGGGGCGCAAGCGGCCCGTTATACGCTCGTGCCCGGATGCCCCAGCGACACCACGATCTGCCGGTTGCCCCACACCTCGACCTCGCCCTGCGGGCCGAACGCCAGGGCCGCGCCGGGCGCCAGCCCCAGGCCGTAGGTCTCAGGATGGTCGTGCACCTGCCCGCGCAGTTCGTCCGCGTAGCCGGGGTCGTAGCCCGACTTGACCAGCGCGTTGCTCAGCCAGCCGATGCCCGGCCGGATCGCGCCCGCCTCGACGCGGTACGCGCCGAGCACGCCCGCGCTCTCGCCCGCCGCGTAGATCGTCGCGCCGCGCTGGAAGGCGTCGTCCATGGCGCGTAGCACCACGCCGCTGATCGCGTCCGCCAGCGTCTCGACATACGGCCCGCCGCCCAGGATGATCACGCCCGCCTCGCTGATCTGGCGGTAAACGATGTCGTCCTCCTCGGTCAGGATGTCGAGCAGGTAGCCGGTCCGCGCGCCCAGCTCGCGCAGCGCGTCCATGTGGCGGTCGGCGGCGTCGAGGTCGCTCGCGGCCCAGATATAGGCCAGCGGCCCCTGCGACAGGGTCCGCCCCAGCATCGCCGCCTCGATGTTCTGGACGTCCTCCGACAGCACATCCCCGCCGCCGGAGACGACGAGCCAGCCATACCCGGCCCGCCAGCTAAAGATGTTCACCTGTGGCATACTGCGCCACCTTCCTTCATCCCGCGCGTTACGCCGGGAACACGTACGCCCCGACCGCGCTCGCCAGCAACTCCACCGCGAGCGGGATCACGCGTTCGTCAAAGTCGAAGCGCGGGTGATGGTGCGGATAGTCCAGGCCGCGCGCCGGGTCCGCCGAGCCGACGAAAAAGAAGGTGCCCGGCACCGCGTCCAGGAAATACGACACGTCCTCCGCCAGCATCGTCCGGTAGTCGCGCACGATGGTGAAGTCCGGGACGATCTCCGCGAACACCGCCGCCAGCCGCGCGTTGACCTCCGGCGCGTTGACCACGGGCAGAGTCATATAGTCCACCTCGACCTGCGCCGTGCAGTTCAGCGCCGCCGCGATCCCCGTCGCAATGGCCTCGATACGGCGCTGCAACAACTCGGCCATCTCGCGCGTGAAGGCGCGCACCGTGCCGCGCAGCTCCGCCGTGGGCGGGATGACGTTGAACGTCTCACCCGCCCGCAAGTACGTCACCGACACGACCGCCACATCCGTCGGCGACACGTCCCGGCTGACGATGGTTTGCAGCGCGGTCACAATCTGGCTTGCGGCCACCACCGGGTCGTTGGTTAGCTGCGGCAGGGCGCCGTGACCGCCCCGCCCCTCGATCCGCACGGTGAAATCGCCCGCCGCCGCCATGAAGGGGCCGTCAGTCAGCGCGATCATGCCGATGGGGTGCTCGTTCCACAGGTGCAGGCCGAGCGCCACGTCCGGCACGGGATCGCGCAGCGCCCCATCATCGATCATGGCCTTCGCGCCGCGCCCGATCTCCTCGGCGGGCTGGAAGACGAACTTCACGCGCCCGGCGAGCCGCTCGCGCTCGGCGCTGAGCAACTCCGCCACGCCCAGCGCGATGGCGGTGTGCGCGTCGTGCCCGCAGGCGTGCATGGTACCGGGCACCTGGGAAGCGTAATCGACCGTGTTTTCCTCACGGATCGGCAGCGCATCCATATCGGCGCGGACGAGCACCGTCGGGCCATCGGCGGCCCCTTCGAGGATGCCGATCACGCCTGTTTTGCCCACGCCGGTCTGCACCTCCAGGCCCAGCCCGGCCAGCGTCTCGGCCACGATGCTCGCCGTACGCACCTCTTGAAAGCCCAGCTCCGGGTGCCGGTGGAAGTCGCGCCGCCGCTCGATCCAGGCTTCCTGCCGCGCGGCGATGCGCGGCTTGAAATCAACGTGTGCCATCGGTGCCCCTCATCGACCTGCCCGACCTCCCGGCCGGGCGACGGCTCGGATCAATCCAGTTGGAAGACGCGGAACGCCTCCGAGTAGCGTGGCCCGTCCCCGACCAGTTCCACGTCAACCGCCTCGCGCTGCCGCCGCGCCATGCCCTCCATGTCCGGGATCTGGCTCACGTGCTCGCGCAGGGCCGCGATCTTCGTTTCCAGGTAGTCCGTGACGTCGATCTTGACGGTCGGGTGCAGGCTGCCGCAGACGTACACATACCGGACCTTGTGCGGGCGCAGCCCTTCCTGACGGTACAACTCCGGGAACGTCAGGTGGTCCCGCGCCGCCGGGAAGACGGCGTCCAGCGCCGCCTCACCGATCGCGCGGTGGTCCGGGTGGTTCAGGTAGTCCACCCCGTACCAGCGCGCGGTCGGGTCGTTGGTCACCACGATGTCGGGCCGCTTGAGCCGGATCAGGCGGGCAAGCTGACGGCGCAGGTCGAGCGTCGGTTGCAGCTCGCCATCGGGGTAGCGCAGGAAGATGACCTCCTTCACCCCCAGCCGCGCTGCCGCCGCGCGTTCCTCCGCCTCGCGCAGCGCGATCAACTGGTCCGACGTGATCGAAAAGTCGCCGGACCCCTTGTCGCCGCTGGTCGCCATCACGAAGATGATATGCTTGCCTTCGGCGGCCCACCGCGCGAACGTGCCGCCGCAAAAGAACTCGGGATCGTCGGGATGGGCGAAGATGCCCATCACGCGCTGCGCCTCAGGCGCTTCGACTGTCGTTTCGGCCATTTACTCCTGACCTTGTGGTTTTTCCCGCCCCCTCGAGCCGCGCCCGTGCCGACCGCGCCCGCGCCGGCCCCGTCGCCCGCTGCGCTCGCCCTGCTCCCGACGCGGCTGCGCGCTTGCGTCCTGCTGGGACCGCCTGCGTGCCTCGTCCAGGTCGATGACGTCACTCATGTCGATCGCATCGTCGGAGTCCTCGGCGTCTGCGGCGTCCGCCTCGGGAGCGGCTGCCGCCTGGGGCTGCTTGGCGCCGCATTCACAGCCGCCGCCCTCATGCTTGGAGCAGGGCTGTTCGGCCTTGGCCTTCAGCGCCTCCCACTCCTCGATGGGGATGAT
>CAZGLU010000509.1:0-3149 GCA_964526095.1 uncultured Anaerolineaceae bacterium
GCCTGGGTTGTGGCCTGAGTTGTGATCGTGCGCTCCGTGCCGTGGATCGTCAGGTTGCTGAAGGTCGTGACGCCCCAGGGTGGGGTGCGCGGCTCGACCATGCCGTTCAGCCCCGGCATGATCCCCCCGCCGCCGCAGAGCATCGCGCTCGCCGCCATGCCGCTCCACGCCTGGAGCGAAGCGCCGGGCGGGTACGGGGGCGAAAAGTACTCCAACGGCGTGAGCCAGCCCTGCTCAAGCTGGAACTCCCACCAGCGTGTCAGCGGGTAGCGCCATCCGTCGTCGCCACGTTCCAACAGTAGTTGCGCGTAGATCGCGTTGAGGTACGGCCACACGGCGCCGTTGTGGTAGCGCAGCGGGTCGGCGGACTTGCCGAACAGGTCGGCGCGCAGGCGGTACGGCGGCCAGCACGCCATGACGCCCCAATCGCCGTGCCCCTGCTCGGTGTTGTGGCGCGTCTCCAGGCGGTCGCGCACGGCGGCCAGGATGCGCGCCGCCTGCGCCTCGCCCACCGCCCCGAAGCGGATCGCGAGCAGGCTGTCCAGCGTGAGGTGATCCTCCAGGAACGGCTCCCCGCCCAGGTCCCCGGTGCGGCGGTAGTCCGCCAGGGTGCCGCGTGCCTCGTCCCACAGGTGGATCTGCAATAGCTCCGCGATGTGCCGCGCGTCGTGCATGTACGTCGCGGCGGTGTCCGGATCGCCCACGGCCCGCGCGATCGCGGAGGCGGCCAGCAGCGCCCCGTGCAGCAGCGCCAGGTCGTACGTCACCCACTCGTTGCGCAGCACGTTGTCGGCCCAGTCGTTGGGGGCGCGGTCCTTGGCCGGGCTGGCGATCAGCCGGTTCAGGCAGTCATGCGCGCAGGCCCACACCGTGCGCCCATCCGGTACCCGTTCGTCCAGCACGTCCCGGTCCCCGGTCCACGCGAGGTAGTCATGCAGCAGCAGCACGAAGTAGGCGGGCGAGTCCTGGTGATCGGGCAGCCAGTCCGCCGCCCCGTCCTGCTCCTGATCCTCGAACGGCAGAATCGTCTGGTCGATCACGCCGCTGGGGCAGCGCCCGTCCTGGTGCACGCCGCTCGCGAGGGTCAGCAGGCTGGTCCGCACCCACTCCGGGCGGTAGGGCAGGATCGGCAGCGCGGTCCAGTAGCTGTCCCTGAAATACGTGCGCGGCGGGTAGGTGTAGCCCGGCCCGGCCCACAGCCCCGCGAACCCGCTCGGCAGCTCCTTGTACGCCGACAGCGCCGTGTTGAGCGACGCCGCATAGAGGCTGCGCAGGAGCGCGTCGTCGTGCTCGAAGCAGGCCGCCAGCCAGCGGCCGTACGCGTCGGCGTCCTCGAACGCGGCCCGGTACCCGGACGGCTGCGCGCCATCACCGGCGGCGATGACAAAGGGCAGCGTGTAGCTCCCATGCGCCGGTACCAGCCCGCGATACTGCGCGCTGATCGCGCCGCCGTTCATCTGCCACTGCGCGGCCACCGCGCCCGCGCGCAGTGTGGCGGTGGCGTCCCCGCGTGCCACAAAGCCATCGTTCAGCGCCGTGATCTCCGGCGGGCGAGTGGCGGCGGGGGTGGGGCGCTTCTGTAATTCGCCCACCCAGTTCAGCACGTTCCACCGCCGCGTGCCGAGCGCCGTCCGCGCAATGGGGTGATCGCGCAGGAAGCGGTACGCGCGCGCCGCGACCGCCGAGGGGCCAACGCGCACCACCGGCACGCGCAGGTCGAAGGCGGCCTCAAGGCTGAGCGTGAAGATCCGCCGCTGCTCGCCGGTGTTGGTCGCAGTCCAGACCTGGTACAGCGCCGCGCTGGTTTCGTCACAGGCGGTGCGCACGGTGATCTCGACGTCGAGCGCCTGCCCGACCAGCGTCCACGAGCGGCCTAACGCCTCGGCCCGCCGCCACTCGACCGGGACGCCGTCCAGCCGCGCCTCGACCGCCCACCGGCTCAGCAGGGCCATGCCTTCCGGAAGTTGCAGCCGCGTGATGTTCCCCCGCCCGTCCACGGCGGCGTACAGGCGGCGGTTGCCCATGTCGAACTGCACGTTGGGTGTCGGCTCGTGAACCTGGAGTGATGCATCGGCGGCAGGCTGTACGTACATAGCGGCTCGCTTTCCTTCGTGGCGTCCCATGCGCCGATTTTAGCAGCCCTCGCCGGGTGGCGAAACCGGCCCGGCGCCCGGCTGGCGATCGTGATACGCTTGGCTGACGAGGCTGCCAACATGCCGCGATCTTTGCTATGATGGGGTCAATGGTACCGGGTTGTGTTGATGGTTGGAGTGTATTGGGGGAACCGATGATGCGATCGCTGCGCCTCGCCTTGCTGCTGTTTGTTGTTACCGGCGCGTTGAGTCCCACCCTTGTCCGCGCGGATCAAGCCCCGGCGGACGCTCCGGCCCTGCTGTTCACCGGGCACCCCGACTGTGCGAACCTCTCGCAGGAGATGTCGCGCACCCCGGCTTGCGACGCGGTCATGGCCGCGCAGCCGTATCCCGATGTGGTCTCCATCCCCTTCGACCTGGGCGTGATCGAGGGGCAGGAATTCGTGTACTTTCAGGCGGACGAGGTCCCGTTGTACAACGCCCCGAATGGGGAGCTGGTCGAGGTCCTCACGGCGGGCCGCAGCACCTACCTGAACGTGCTGCGCAAGAACGGGAACTGGATCGAGGTCCGCCCGAGCCGTTGGGCATCAGCGCAAAAGGCGGTGTATGCCCAGCCGTCGCGCTTCACCGGCGTGGTGATCAACAGCATGTCGATGCCGTTCGCCTGGGCGATCCTCGATCACTGCACCTCGCCCGCGCCCGGCGCCGCGCGCAATTGCAGCCGGTCCGGTGCGCTGGACCGCTACGACCTGGTCAACATCTACGCGACGGTGCGCGTCGGAGCGTGGGACTGGCACCTCGTCGGCCCCGGCATGTGGACCGAGCAGCGCAACCTCAGCATCGTCTGGCCGCGGGCGCCGCGCTACTTCCCCGGCCGGTGGATCGGCGTGAGCACCTACGAGCAGAACCTCGTCGCCTACGAGGGCGAGCGTCCTGTCATGGCGACGCTGGTCTCGACGGGCGACATGGAAGACGAGCGCTGGCGCACCGACGCGGGCGTATGGAAGGTCGAGTTGTTCTGGGAAGTCGGCCCGATGGAAGGCGCGGCGGGCAGCG
>CAZGLU010000510.1:0-3149 GCA_964526095.1 uncultured Anaerolineaceae bacterium
AGATAATGAGCGGTGACTGGAGTTCAGACGTGTGCTCTTCCGATCTGTATCGTGGTCACCAACGGCCTGCTGCACGAACAGACGCTCGAGGTCATCCGCCTGGGTGACGCGGCCCCCCTCCCGAACGTGGTGCAGGCTGCCGATCAAGGATCATGACCAGCCCGTTTCGGACCCGGCTCCACGAGATCCTTGAGTACCTTGATCCGCGCGTGCGCGCCCGGCCCCAGCGTAATATCGACTGGATCCTCGCAGCAGGGGTGAACAGCTACGACGACCTGCTGGCGCTCGTATGCGACCGGTCGGCGGCGGTGGGCATCCGGGAGGCTGGCTGCTGGCTCCTGATCCAGCTTGACGACCGGCGGGCCGTCCCGGCGCTGCTTGCCATCCTGCAAGACGGCGGCGAGGTGTTCGACGTGCGCCACGCGGCGGCGCGGGCGGTGGGGATGCTGGCCGACCATCACACGGCGGACGAGCTGGCGGCGCTTCTGAGCGCGCCCGGCGACCCGCACCTGTGCTTCTGGGCGGCCTATGCGCTCAGCGCGCGAGGGGACGAGCGCGCGCTCAAGCCGCTGATCGAGCGCCTGAACGACGAGGGTGAGGACGCCCGCGTGCGCGGGCTGGCGGCGGAGGCCTTGGCGAGCGTCGCGCACAAGGACGAGGACGACCACGCCTTCCACGCGCTGCTGGAGGCGCTGGGCGAACCGGCCCCGGAGGTGCGCTTCTGGGCGGCGTTCGCGCTCGGCGCCGTCGGTGACGCGCGGGCGCTCCCCGCGTTGGAGCGGGTCGCCATGCGGGACCGCAGCACCGTCTTCGGCCACCGCTCGGTGGGCCAGGAGGCCGCGGAGGCCATCGAGGGCATCCGCGTGTGGGAGCAGTTCCGCCTCGAAAACCCCGACTAGCGCCCGCTCCGGTTTGTCAACCAGGGGACCTCACCCCTGGCCCCTCTCCGATCAAGTTGGCGAGGGGAGCGAAGCAGGCCAGATCTGTCCCCTCAATTGCGTGGATATGGAAAAACGTGGGGCGGGATACGTCGGCTGGCCGGACCCGGTACGGGCGGCTACATGCCGAAGGCGTTCACGCGCAGCTCGTGCAGGGTTCGCAGCGTGAGCAGCTCGCGCAGCGTCGTGCCGTAGAGGTACTGGTCGCCGGTGAAGGCGACCCGGTGCCCCTCCGGGAAGGAGAGGTGCGCGCCGTCCTCGCCGGTGCCCCGGTGGGGCAGTGTGGCCGCCGCGCGGTGGAAGTCGATCAGCGGGAGGTCCAGGCTGGCGGCGACCTGGCGCATCACGCCCAGGTACTCCGGCGTCGGCCCGGCGTACTCGTAATCGTTGGCGATGGTGAAGGTCGTCAGCACCGGCACGACGCCGTAGCCGATCAGGCTTTGCATCACGCGCTCCATGTTGCGGGCGTATTCCTCCGGCGGGAAGAAGCGCATGTCGTTCAGGCCGAGGTAGATGATCGCGATGCTGGGCCGCTTGAGCCGGTACTCACAGTCCAGCACGGACTCACCCGGGAAGCACAGCTCCGGGTTGGCGAACAGCGGGTCGAGGATCATGGGGTACGTCAGGCCGGTGTGCTCGGTGAGGTACGTCGCGGCGAACGCGCCTGCCGCGTTGTACGCGTCGATGGTCGGCTGGAGGTAGCCGAACTCGCCCAGGTCGTAGTTATCCTCCGCGAACGCCTTCAGGAAGCGCCCCTCCTCGTTGACGCTGTCCCCGATCAGCAGCAGGCTGTTCGGGTTGTTGCCGAGGCGCTGGCCGTGCGCGTAGATCTCCGCCGCGCGCGCGATCACTTCCGGCGGCAGGCCGGGCGCGTCGGTCGCCGGGATCGTCGCGTTCGGGTCCGGCTCGACCCAGCCCAACGGCAGGCTGGTGAGGTCCGTGCGGTGAATGACGAGGTGCTGCGCCTCGACCCACCCGATCCGCTGGTCGGCGGAAATGACCTGAAACCAGGTCATGTTCGCGTCGCGTCCGGCCAGCAGCAGCGGCGTGCCGGGCGGCATGTGGCCCAGCGAGTGGTAATCCGTGCCCACGCCGGTCCGCAGCTCGCCGCCGAGCGGCCCAAGCACCTGCGCGTCGGCCCAGGCGGGCAGCGTCGGGGAGGGGCCGGGCGTGATGGCAGGGGGCGCCTCAGGCTCGACCGGAGCGGCGCCCGTCGGTGACGTGGTGGGCGGCGGCGGGATCGGCCCGATCCCGCCGGGGGCATCGGGCGTCCCCAATGGGATCGGTCCGAAGGTCGGGGTCGTATCCTGCGCGGTCACAAATGTGAGGGATGCGCCGGTGCCGGACAGCAGCAGCCCCGCGCCGAGGCCGCACGCCAGCGCGAGGAGTACCAACCGGCGGGGGAGCAGACGGCGCGGTGCGGTCATCGGATCACCCTGCCGCCGAGCCGGCCATACGCCGGTGGCGCCGCGTCGCCCGGAAATAGCGGCGCAGCCACAGCAGCACAACGCCTCCGACCAGGAGCACCAACAGGATCAGGCCCGGCGTGGTCCGCGCGAAGCCGAGCACGGCGCCGCCCGCCATCTTGATCGCCAGGGCGAGCGCGATGGCGGTCCACAGCGCGGAAAGCAGGCCGAACACGGCGAAGATCCGTTCCTCGCGGGTCAGGCGCTCGCGGGCGCGCAGCTTGCGGAGCAGGTCGGCGCGCACGAAGGCCAGGCTGCGCTCGCGCAGGCGCGGGATCTCGAGCCAGTCCATCAGGATGTAGTACCCGTCCATCTTCAGCAGCGGGTTCAGGTTGGTGAAGCTGGTGATGTAGGTCAGCAGCGCGAACTGCGCCAGCACGCTGCTCAGGAACGCGCCCGGCCCGGTCAGCACCAGCAGGCTCGCCAGCCCGCCCAGGAAGAAGCCGGAGTGCGGCCCGGCCCAACTGACCGCGATGCGCGGGCGGCGCGGCTCCATCCAGATGTCGGTCGTATCGACGAAGGCCGCGGGCATGCCCATGTACAGCAGGAAGCCGCCGCGCCGGACCTCGCGCCCGTAATGTTTGGTCGTGATGGCGTGCGCCCACTCGTGCAGGATCAGCGTCACGAACTGGAGCACGTAGAGCGTGATGATGCCGATCACCGCGCCCGTGCCGCCGCCGGTGAAGAGGGTCAGCCGCCGGTCGAGCAGGCCGAGCGCCATGCCGAGGAACGCCGCGCCGCCCAC
>CAZGLU010000511.1:0-2700 GCA_964526095.1 uncultured Anaerolineaceae bacterium
GTAAAACCGCCGCTAGCGGGCGGTGGAGCCTCGGAAGCGGCGGCGCGAGCTGCGGGTTTCCCGGTCGGCCCCGCCGAGCGGGATCAGCACGCCCACCGCCAGCCGCGCCGCTGCGCCAAGCATCAACACGGTGGTCAGGTCCAGCGACGTGCTGGCGAGGCGGCTGCCCACCATCGGGGCGAGGAACAGCGACAGCGCGATGATCTGGTTGTAGAGCGTGGAGTAGCGCGTCAGGTTCTCGCGCGGCGTCGTCTGCGAGAAGTAGTTGAAGATGTTGATCGCGGACAGCGTCCACGCGCCGCCGGAGAGGGCCGCCGCAGGCAGCGTCAGGATCAGCGTCGGCGCCGCGACGAGCAGGATCGCCGCCAGGCCCGTCCCGACCAGGCCGAGGCCGATCGCGCCCCGCGTGCCGGTCCGCCCCACGATGCGCGTGCTGAGGGCGGCCGCCCCCGCCGCTGCGCCCAGCTCGCACAGCGCGAAGATCGACATGAACGCCTCGTCCGCGCCCAACTGGTCCACGAGGCGCAGCGGGATCAGCGCGTTGACCGAGAAGAAGGCTGCATGGCTGCCGACCGCCACCAACGCGACACGCTGGAACGCCGGGACGCGCAGCAGCCGCCACGAGGGCGTCTTGGGCACGTCCACCGGCTCCGGTGCAATGATGCGCACGTGGTTGACGTGGAGCAGGCTGCCGAGCACCAGCACGAACGACGCCACGAACATCACCTGATAGCTGAGGGGGAAGGGCGCTTCCTCCAGCCAGATGCCCATCGCCACCGTGCCCACCGCCACCGCGATGTTGAAGAAAAGCGAGCGCCGGCTCATCAGCGTGGAAAGCTGCGTGCTCTCCACCCCTTCGCGCAGGATCACCAGGAACAGCACCGACGAGATCCCCTGCGGCAGCGCGGGCAGGGCGACTGAGGCGACGAGCCACACCGGCTGCCATTCAGGGGGGAAGAACGGCGTCAGCGCGGGCAGCAGGAACGACAGGCGGTAGAACAGGCCGGGCCAGAACTGGGCCGACACGGTATCCGGGTAGCGCCGCCGCCACGTCCCGGCCATCGAGGAGGTGATCAGTTGGAAGATGTACGGCAGCGCCGCCAGCCAGCCGAGTAGCATCGCATCGGCGCCCAGGCGGATAGCGTAGACCGACAGGAAGCGTGAGAGCGCCGGGACCGCAAGGCCGAAGTACGTTATCTCGATCACCAGATGCCGGAAGTTGTCGCGCGCCACATCGGGCGGCGCGGAAGGGATACCTGCCGGGTCGTTCATGTCCCACCATTGGCCTGCCTCAGGCCACCTCTCCACGCCGCGATGTGATGGGCGCGCACCGGGCGCCTGACGACCGGCCCCGCTGCCCACAATAAAACCCCCACCAAGCGCGGGGGTTATCGCGGTTGCACAACCAGGACTGAATGTGCACGTATAGTCTATAGCTTCTGACTCCAATGATCGTGCCACTTGTCGGCGCTGTCAAGGGCAGGTTGAAGCGGCGGCGTCGGCGGGTGCTGCGGGGCGGCTTGGGCCTTGGCAGCACTTATGCACATAATCTACAAGCCCCTGCTGTACGCAGTGCAGGCGGGTTGCTATAATGAGCGGCGGCAGGGACTGGCCCCGCCGCCCCAACAAACACACGAAAGTCGCCGTATGCCAAAACCTGATCAAGCTCCTCAGACTGAACCGTCACGCGGCCTGTTCGCGCGGCTCGTCGCCCATCGGGCGCGGGCGTTCGGCTGGCTGCGCATCATCGTCGCCATTGTGCTGATGGGCTTCGTCGTGTGGCTGGTGGTTCACGACGGGGATCAGCTACGCAACGTCAACTGGCGCCTCATCCCGGTCGCATGGGGTCTTACCCTGGTCAGCACGGCGATCAAGGCGCTGCGCTGGGGGCTGCTGGTCCGCCAGAGCAATCTGGAGATATCCTTCCGGCGGCTGTTTGGCACGTACCTCATCGGCTCCTTCTTCAGCACCGTCCTGCCGACCTCGGTCGGCGGGGACGCGGTGCGCGCGGTGGACATGGCCTCGGCCACCGGCCGCGTGGCGGACTCCACCTCGTCCGTGTTGATCGAGCGCGGCATGGGGCTGCTGTCGGTGATCGGCGCGGGCAGCCTGTTCGGCCTGTTCCTGGACCCCGGCAAGGTGCCGCAGGCGTTCATCCTCGCCATTCACGCCATGTTCCTGGCCGGGCTGACCGGCATAATCATCTTGCGCCAGGGCTGGTTCATCGGCCCCCTGGAGCGGCTGATGCTGCGCTTCCACCTGGGCCGCTTCGTCGAGAAGGCGCGGCACCTGCACGACGCGCTCTCCGGCCACCTGGGGCGGCCCGCGATCCTGGCGCAGATGCTGGTGCTCTCGATCCTCGCCAATGCGCTGACGATGGGCGCGACGTACATCGTGCTGATCGCCGTGACCGAGCCGATCCGGCTGGCGGCGTTCGTGCCGATGATCGCGCTGACGACGACCGCCGAGTTGATCCCGATCTCCATCGCCTCGTTGGGCGTGAAGGAATCCGCGTACGTCTTCTTCCTGGGGCTGGCCGGAGTGAGCCGCCCGGAGGCGGGCGTGATCGCGTTGATCATGCGCGTCCTGACGTGGGGGCACGCGCTGCTGGGCGGCATCGTGTTCCTGAGCCGCAGCGTGCGCACCACGGCCAAGGATTCCCAGGCACAGCCTTCCTGAGCCGGGCGCGGCGTGCAGGGG
>CAZGLU010000511.1:2710-3142 GCA_964526095.1 uncultured Anaerolineaceae bacterium
GGGCAGGGTGATGGCTCGGCACGCGACCCCCTCCTGGTACTGGCTCGCGGTCCCGCTGCTGTGGCTGGCGTTCTTCCTGCGCGTCCACGACGCCCTGACGATGCCCGTCTTCGTGGACGAGAGCCTGCACATCCTGCGCGGGCAGGTCGTGTGGCGCTTCTCCGACCCCGGCGAATCCCTGATCCCCAAAAAGCTGCTGTACTACTACTGGATCGGCCTGTTCGGTCTGGACACGGCCCGCGCCGTCTGGCTGGCACGGACCGCGACGGCGCTGCTCGCGCTGCCCGGCGGGGCGCTCGCCTACGGGCTGGCGGCGCGCCTGTTCGACCGCCGAGCCGGGGTGCTGGCGCTGGCGCTGGTGGCGGTCGCCCCGTTCGGCGTCTTCTTTGAGCGCCTCGCGCTGGCCGACGGGCTGGCGACGGTCCTGGGGCT
>CAZGLU010000512.1:0-3131 GCA_964526095.1 uncultured Anaerolineaceae bacterium
CACCCTATCCTACACTCTTTCCCTACACGACGCTCTTCCGATCTGGATGCCGCTGTCGGCCACGTCCATCAGGCGCAGCGGCTCCACGGCGATGCCCTGGTCGGTCAGGCTGACGCGCAGCCGGGAGATGCCCACATCGTCCGTGCGGCTCAGATCCAGCTCGGCGTGACCGGTGGTGAAGTACACCTTGAACGACCCGGCGGAGGCGACGGTGAGCAGCCCGGTCGTGATGTTGCGTTCGTTGGGCGGCCCGAGATAGAGCGGCATGGCATCCGGGTTCGGGGAGCCGTCCGGGCCGAGGACCTCCATGAACATGTGCCCATCGTAGCCGGGCTGGTACCCGAAGCGGCGCGCGACGTCCGGCTGTGCGTTCGGGTCGATGTACTCCACACTGAGGACCTCGCCGCCCGCCGCGCGGTACTGCCGCAGCAGCAGGTCCGCGGACTCCTGCTCGCGCAGAGTGTAGCGGCTGAAGAACCCGACGAGGCGGACGCGCAAACCCGTGTTTTCCAGCCGGGCGATGGCGTCCAGCGTCGGCTGGTTGAGCGTGTAGCGCTGCGGCGCGGTGAGGTCCACCGTGATGTCGGCGCGGTCCACCAGCACGTACACGGCCACGACGAAGCCGAGGAACAGCACGGTGGCGAGGATGCTGGTAGTGCCGAAACGGGTCTGGCGGCCGGTTATCCACGCCCGGAACTCGTCCGGCGCGCCCCAGACGCCCAGGCCCAGGCCGGTGACGCCGATCACCGTGCAGGCGAAGACCCAGACCGACAGCTCGCCGTCGAGCAGGAACAGCAGCCCACCCAGCACCAGGGCGAGGGCGCCGACGACGCTCAGCCAACTGGCGGCCTGCACGCGCAGCCGCCCGCGTTCGGAGTCCATCAGCGCCACCTCCGCGACTCGATGACACGCGTCGTGATGAACAACATCGACACGATCAGGCCGAGGAAGAAGACCACATCCTCGAAGCGGATCACGCCGATGAGGAATGAGGTGGAGTAGTGGGCTTGCAGGCTGAGCGCGCGCACGACGTCCGCGACGGCCCGGTTCTGAATGACCAGCCCGGCGAAGTCACCCAGCCACAGGATGAACAGCGCGGACATGCCCAGGAACCCCGCGACGACCTGGTTTTCCGTCATGGCGGAGAACAGCAGGCCGACCGCCAGCGCCGCGCCGCCGAACAGCCAGATGCCCATGTAGCCGCTGATGACCGGGCCGAGGTCCAGGTCCGGGCTGAAGTGCGTGCTGTTCAGCGTCGTGATCGAGAACAGGATCGCCTCGTAGACCAGCGTCAGGCCCAGGATGAGCGAGTAATACAGCCACGCCCCGACAAATTTGCCGAGCACGATATCCCCGTCGCGCACGGGGAGGGTGAGCATCAACTCCAACGTGCCCTCGCGGGATTCCTCCGCGAAGAGGCGCATCGTCAGCAGCGGCGCGAAGAACACTGTGAAGAACCCGAACGCGCCAAGCACCGCGGTGCCGTCCGGTGGGGCGGCGTTCGCGCGCTGCGCAAGGTCGGAGTTGAACAGGAAGCCGGTCAGGACCAGGATCGCGAAGGCGACCATGTAGGCGATGGGGGAGGTGAAGTAGTGGGCCAGCTCGCGCCGGGCGATGATGCGGATGCCGCGCATCGTCAGCCCCCTTGCTCGGCACGCGGCGTCAGCTCAAGGAAGATCTCCTCCAGCGTCGTGGCCCAGGGGCGCAGCTCCAACAGCGGCAGGCCGTGGCCCACGACCGCGGCAGCCAGGGCTGGGCGCAGGTCGGACTTCGCCCCGCCGCTTACCAGATAGCCGTCGCCTTGCGCCTCGACCGCGCGCACGCCCGGCACCGCGCGCAGCAGGCGCACCACGTCGTTGGAGGACCGCCCGACGCGCACGAAGAGCCGCCCCTGCTGCTGGAGCCGGTCGCGCAGCCGCAGCGGCGTGTCCTCCACGACGATGCGCCCACGATCGATGATGATGACGCGGTCGCAAAGCTGCTCCGCCTCGGACAGGATGTGCGTGCTGAGCAGGATCGTCTGCGTGCGGCCCAACTCGCGGATCAGGGCGCGCACATCCTGGACCTGATGCGGGTCCAGCCCGATGGTCGGCTCGTCCAGTATGAGTACGTCCGGTTGGTGGACGATGGCCTGGGCCAGCCCGACGCGCTGGCGCATGCCTTTCGACAGGTTGCGGATCAGGCTGCGCGCGCGGTCGGCCATGCCGACCTGTTCGAGCGTCTGGGCCACGCGCTCGCGGCGGCGCTCCACGCCACGCAACTGCGCCACGAAGTTGAGGTAGCCGGCTACGGTCATGTCGCGGTAGAGCGGGACCGTCTCCGGCAGGTAGCCGACGCGCCGCCGGACGGCGAGCGAGTCCTCGACCACGTCAAGCCCGGCCACGCGCGCTGTCCCGGACGTGGGCGGCATGTAGCCGGTGAGGATGCGCATCGTGGTGGTTTTCCCCGCGCCGTTCGGCCCGAGGAAGCCCACGATCTCGCCTTCATACGCGTTGAAGCTGACGGCGTCCAGGGCGAGCAGGCCGCCATAGCGTTTGGTGAGGTGGCTGACTTCGATCATGCTGCGTACCCCGGGCGGACCCGCGCCGCGTAGCAGGCCCGACTGGCTTCATTGTAGCGTATTGTAGCGAGGGGTTGAGGGAAAGTTAAGCGTTCCCGACGACCTTGACAACATTCACACAAACTGCCCGCGCCGCCGTGCCGAGGGCCGGTGCCTACATGGCGATCAGCTCGCCGAGGGGGGCCGGTAGGCTGAGCGCCTCCGGCGGACACCAGCGCCAGCCGGGGCGGGGCGTGAAAGGTTCCGTCAGCAGGCAGCGGTAGTAGAAGCCCAGTTCCTTCGCATGGTCGTTCACGCCGATCGTCACATGGCTGGGCGCCACAAAGTCGAAGCGGTCGTCACGGCGCGATTCGAGTTCAACGCTGAGGCCCAGCTCCGCCTGCAAGCGGGTGTGCAAGACCACGTGCGGCGCCTCGGTGGGCTTCTCCGCCACGAACGTCGGTAGCTCCGGTGTGCCGCCCTCGTCGCGGGCCAGCAGGTGCCCGTCGTCATAGATCAGCGCCATCACGCGCGTGTAAAGATCGGAAGAGCACACGTCTTAACTCCAGTCACGAGATTCCATCTCGTATGC
>CAZGLU010000513.1:0-3121 GCA_964526095.1 uncultured Anaerolineaceae bacterium
AACACCCTATCCTACACTCTTTCCCTACACGACGCTCTTCCGATCTTGCGCGCTTTTGTGGGAGATTCAACAATAACCAGTTTGGTCACATGCCACCTGTGATCTCTAATGCGTCGGTTGGACGGTCGTACAAACTGTTGGTAGTGCGGTCGTGGTTGGCGGTGCCGGGTGCCGGCCCCAGCGGGAAACTGCGGAAGCGTACCACTCTCTGCGCGGGCTGGCAAGGTTCATTTTTGCCCAGGCCGCTGCGAGGATAGCCCGCCCGCCGCGATCTTGAGTGTGCCACATCGGGCGTAGTTCGTCTACTAAAGTTCTGTTAAAAATCGCGTTGGCCGGTCCCCTGGGGCGGCAGCTCCAGCTTCCCGTCCAGGTCCTCCACGACGACGTCACCCGGCGTCAGATGGAAGACCAGCGACGCCCCAAACGGCGCCGTGATCGCGAACTCCGCCCGCGACGCCTGCCCCACGACCGGCTTGCGCCGCGCGACGATGTACACCCCCGCGTCGTCCTGCTCCGCCACCAGCTCCACCCCGAACGCCGCCGTCACGCTGCTCTGCACGACCACCTTTGCGGCGGCATGGCGCCGGACGCGCACGCGACACCCGCTGCCCCGGACGTAAACCGTGCAGGGCAGCGACACCACAAACACCTGTGTCTCGGACCGCTGCGAGACGCGCGGCACGGCCTCCGCCACCGCGCTCACCGCGACCGGGCCGCCATAGCGCACGGCCCATCCCGCCAGCCACCGTAACCACCTCAATCGGCCCATGTTCGCTCCGCCAGCCACGCTGCGATCGCCTCGGCCACCTGCCCCGCTCGCTCCAGCGGGAACATATGCCCCGCGCCCGACACTTCCACCAGCCTGCTCTCGCGGATCCCGTCCGCCAGCGTCAGGCTGAACTTCGGCGCCACCATTTGATCGGCGTTTGCATACAATATTAGGCTAGGCGCGGCGATCTGCCCAAGCTGCCCGCGCACGTCGAACGCCTGGCAGGCCAGGAAATCCCGCCGCAGCACGTCCGGCGCGGTCGCCATGAGACGCTCCCGGTTCCGGCGCCGCATGTCCTCGCTCGCGTCCGTCCCCCACGACCGGGCCACGATCCATTCGATCGTCGCCTCCGTCTCGCTGACCGCCCGTTCCGGCAGCCCCGGCGCGACCGGCAGCTTGCTCCCCGTGCCGAGCAAGACCAGCCCGGCGACACGCTCCGGCCAGCCCAGCGCCATCTGGAGCGCGACCGCGCCGCCCATACTGTGCCCGGCCACCACCGCCCGCACAACCCCCAGCGCATCCATCAGCCCGATCACGGCCTCCGCATAGGCGCGCGTGTCGTCGCAGCCCGCGCCGCTGCTCTTGCCGTGCCCCGGCAGGTCGAGTGCGATCACCCGCGCGCCGGGCAGCCGCCGCAGCTCGGCAGGCCAGTCGAGATGGGATCCACCCGCTCCGTGCACCAACACCACCGGCGGGTACCGGCCCCCCTCGAACTTGCGTTCCGCGACGTACACGCCCTCACCGCCCACACGGATCACCGGCATGGCGCGCGCCCTCCTTGCTTGTGCGTCACACCGCTAAGTGTAGTCCTCTCGCGCGCCGCGTCAATCCGCCCCGTGCCGCCGCTTGACGCCCCACCCGCACACCGCTATACTCCCCAACGGATCAGTTGAACGCTTTCTGCGAGGACAAACTCATGGCAGATGACGCAACCTCCGCCCCGATCAGCCCGGAGCTGCTCGACATTTTGCGCTGCCCGGTCGCGGTACACTACACCGATCGCGGCGACGACCCCGGCCGCCTGGAACTGGTTCACGGCTGCTGGCTGGTCTCCGCCGACTCCGGCTACAAGTACCCGATCCGGAACGGGATCCCGGTGATGCTGGTCGAGGTGGGAGAGAAGTACAAGGACGTGGCCGTTGAGGATCTGCCCGTCCCGCCGCCCGACGAGGACTGATCGCCGCTCCCCTCCCGGTTTGCTCCGACCCGCCCGGCCCCATGCCGGGCGTTTTCGTGTCCCGCTCGCCCGACGCCCGCATAGCCGCATGGTCAGCTAGGCACTGGGATGGCCTTCTGCTATACTGGCCTACAGGTTTCCTCTATTTTTTTGCTCTCATTCCGGGTGAGAACACGATGCCTCCCACACCTGATGCCGCGCACGACAGTTCCGAGCAGAACCGCGCCGAATGGGCGGTGCAGCCACCTGACCCGTTCTTTGGCCGTGACGCCGAGCTAAACACCCTGCGCTTCGTGCTCGAGGGTCAGAGCGCCGTGCTGCTCTACGGTCCGCCAGGGATCGGCAAGACCGCGCTCGCCGCACGGGTGGCGCAGGAGTACGCCGATCTGCCCGGTGAGGTGTTGTGGTTCACGCTGCACCACGATCCGCTGCACGCCCTGCTGAACCAGATCGCCCGCGCCTACGCCGCCGAGGTCATCGGGCCGGAGGATGATCTGGACGCCCAGATCGAGGTCGTGCGCGATCTCTTGCACGCGAACCGCCCCCTTGTGGTGCTGGACGGCACGATCGACGTCAACGCCGTGCGGCAGTTCGCGCACCGCTGTGCCTCCGGCGTGCCCCTGCTGATCACGCATCCCCGCCGCGTGAGTGGCCCCTGGTCCGAGTATGAGGTCACGCCCCTGGACGGTGACGCGGCCCACGCTATGCTGCTGCACCTGGCCGGGTCGGACCTGGAGGCCGACCTGATGGACCTGCTCACGCTCGGGGACCAGCTCGGCGGCGTCCCGCTTGCGCTCAGGCTCGCGGGGCAACACCTCGCGTCCGGGGCAGCGGACCTTGAGCGCCTGAAGCAGCACGTGACGGCGGGACGCGGCGCGCTCAACCCCGCCGCAAACATGGTGCGTGCCGCCTACCAGTTGCTGCCCGAGCCCCTGCGCGCCATGTTGCTATTGCTCGCGGCCAGCTTCACCGGCGGCGCCAGCGAAGGGCTGCTCGCGGAGGTCAGCGGCGCGGCGCGGGAGGTCATCCGCCGCGCCATGCATCAACTCGCGGCGCGTGGGCTGGTGACCGAACGGCAGTCCTACGGGGAGCCATACTATACCACCCACGAGGTGACGCAGGCGTTCGTGCGCGCGTTGTTGGAGGCACGCGGCGGCCTGGAGGCCCTCCGCGAG
>CAZGLU010000514.1:0-3117 GCA_964526095.1 uncultured Anaerolineaceae bacterium
CCCCCTCTCCAATCAAGTTGGAGAGGGGGAGAGGAGGGGGGCGGGTTGGAAACCGGCCCCGACGGGATGTGGAGCAGGGTGAAGCGGGGAGCGTGGGCCGGGTAGGATGATGGCAGCAGAGCAGGAGTGGATGGCTTGAGGGTGCGTGTGGGCCGCCGAGGGGCGGCCATTCTGTTGGCGCTGCTGGCGGCGGGGATGGCCGTCGCGGCGGCAGGGGCGGCGCTGTGGCTCGACCCCGGCGACAAGGACGACCGGACGACGGACCTTGTCACACCGACGCCGGGGACGGACGCGGTCCGGGTGTTCACGGTCGAGGCGGAGGCGTCGCACGTGGAATTCGTGACGGAGGTGCGCGGCGTGGCGCTGCGGGGCACGTTCCCGGTGGCGGGCGGCACGATCACGCTGGAGCCGGTCGGGGAGGCGCTGCGCGTGGTGGTGGGGCTGGAGATCGACGTGGACGGGGTCGAGACGGGCAACGCGGCGGTGGACCAGGTGCTACGAGCGGCGATGGCGACGGGCGATTACCCGATCGCGTTCTACGTGGCGACGTCCGAGGGGCCGGTCCCGGTGACGGAGGAGGTGATCACGTTCGGGATCGACGGGACGCTGGACGTGCACAACGTCGCGCAGCCGCACCGCATGACGGTCGAGGCGCAGGCGATCGGGGCGGAGATGTGGGCGGTGGCGCGGTCCGAACTGGACCTGGGGCAGCACGGGGTCCGGTTCCCGGCGATCATCGGGGACACCGTGATCACGTTGGAAGCGCACCTGACGGCGGTTGAGCGGGCCGGGACGCCGGGCGGGACCGAAGCCGCGCCGGGAGGCGGCGATCCCACAGGGCCGTGAGCGCGACGGCGGCGAAGACCCACCAGATCGCGGTGGTGGGGAAGATGTAGCGCGGCAGGGCCAGCAGGAAGAAGTGCACGAGCGTGGTGTAAAGCGGCCAGCCGAGCAGCGGCAGCGTCACGCGCCAGCGGCGGCGGGTGAGCCACATCCCGGCGGCGCCCGCGATCAGGGCGGTGTAGTGGAACAGGTAGAGCGCGAGCTTGGGCCAGAAGCCCTGCCCGCCGAGCAGCGCGCGCAGGCCGTCCAGCGAGCGGTCGTCCACGAGCCACATGCGGGCCATGTCCTTGAGGCTGGGGCCGTCGAAGAAGGTGGTGCCGTGGGGTTGGAGGTAGGCGCCGCCCAATTCCGAGACGCGGCGGCGGAGGTAGCCGAGCGGGTCCTGACTGATGGCACGCCGGGCGCCGGTCAGGAAGTCGTCGCTGCGGTAGGGCGCGGCCATGTCGTCGGGGGTCAACTCCGGGACGTCCTCGGCTAGCTGGGCGTCGGTGCCTTCCGGCCCGGCCCAGTCACGCGCGCCGAGGTAGAGGAACGAGCCGAAGCCCTCCCCGGCGACGACGAAGGCATCCCACCGGACGAGGTTGTAGACCGTCCAGGGCGCGAGGGTGAGGGCGTAGGCGGCGAGCAGGATCGCGCCGTGGGCCAGCCCGCGCCGCCAGCCGCGCAGCAGGACGAGATGGGCGACGATGCCGAGCGGAAAGAGCAGCAGGACCGCGCGGGTGAGCGCCGCGAGGCCGAAGGCGACACCCGCGAGGGCCAGGGCGGACCAGGGCGCGCGCGGGGCATCGGGGCGGGCGGCGAAATCGACGGTGAGCCACAGGGCAAGCATGACGCAGAACAGGTACAGCGTCTCGGTGAGGACCTGAGCAGCCTCCATAACGAACACCGGCCCCACGGCCAGCAGCAGGGCGGCCAGCCGCGCGGCGCGGCGATCCTCACTGACGGCCCAGGCGAGGCGGTAGGCGAAGTAGCAGGTCAGGGCGCCGAGGACCGCCTGCGAGACGCGGATCGCGGCGACGGCGTTCGCGTCGGGGCCGAGCAGGACCTCCCAGAATCCGGCGAACAGGTGGAACAGGGGCGCGGTGGAGAGCGGCCCGACGAGCTGCCCGGTCAGCAGCCAATGGCTGTTCATGAGGTACCACGCGGCGTCGTTGCCCGCCGTGAAGACCGCCGCGTGATCCTGGGCCAGCCCGTAGACCAGGCGCAGGACGAGGGCCAGGGCCAGGATGGCGAGCAGGGCGCGATCCGGGCGCGGCGGCTCCGGGCGGGCAGGCGGGTGGGCGGTCATGGCGCGGCGAACTCGAAGCGGTAGATGGCGTAGCGGGTGCCGGGCACGTCCGCGATGGGCACAAAGCGCGGGTCAGACTCGGCGCCGGTGTAGAGCGGGTCGAGCGCGGGACGGGCGGGCGGCATGAGCAGGTAGTCCACGCCGTAGCGCGCGGCGACCTCCAGCACCGTGTCGCGGTCGTCAAAGGGGATCACGACGGAGCGCAGGCCGAGGAAGCTCAGCACGAACTGATCCTGCGTCATGGTGACGATCTGCCCGTCGCCGTTGGTGTCCGGCAGGTCCTCCAGGGTCGCGGCGACGCGGCGCATGTCGGCCAGGAAGCTCGCGGTGAAGCGGATGTCGGCGCGGACCATCTCCACGGCGTTGGCCGTCATCAGGCCGAGCGCGATCGCCATCGTGCCAAGCAGCAGGCGGCGGTCCGGGATGGCGCGCTCCAGGACGAGCGCACCGACCGGGATCAGCAGCGGCACGAGCGAGAGGTACGCCTTCTTGAAGCTGCCGCCCTGGCTCATGAACGGGTTCAGCACGGTGTAGAAGACGAAGAAGCCGAGCAGCAGGATCAGCGCCGGGGCGAGGACCAGCAGGCGGTCGCGGTCGCGGCGGGCGGCGAGCCACAGCAGGCCACCGATCACCGGGACGGGCAGGAAGACGTCGAGGGACGTGTAGAGCAGCTTGGCGCTGGCGGCCATCTCGAACAGGCGCTTGGCCGCGATCTGGCGCAGGCTTTGGGCCTCGCGTAGCGTGTCCCACGTGAAGTTGGGGCGGTAGGCGTACTGATCGCGGATGTCGGTCCAGAAGAAGATCCGACCCTGGTTGGGCGGGGTGAGCCAGCCGTGCACGTTCCAGTTGCGCAGCAGCCAGGGCGCGACGACGATCAGCGCGACGAGCAGCGCGGCGACGAGGGCCAGCGGGCGGGCGCGGAGCGCAGACGGGCGCACAAGGGCGTAGAGCGCGAGGGTCAGGGCGGCCATCGGCAAGAGGAGCAG
>CAZGLU010000515.1:0-3113 GCA_964526095.1 uncultured Anaerolineaceae bacterium
CGGGGAAGCACTCATGCGCGTGGCGGAAGAAGGCGACCGCCTGCTCCTTGTGCAGCAGCGGCTCGCCGCCCGTCAGCGCGACGCAGGACAACTCGTGGCCCTCCGCCACCAACTGGTCCAACTCCGCGACGAGGTCGCGCGTGTGCGTGGTGTAGTGCTCGTAGTCAACCTGGTTCGGATTGAAGCAGTAGTAGCAGCTTCGGTGGCATTGCAGCGAGATGAAGAAGGTCACGCTGCCGACGCTCTTGCGGCAGGCTACACACGCCTCGGAGATGGCACCCGTGACGATGCTGCGCCCGCCGTTGCGGAACAGCACGCCCTTCTCGCGCAGACGCTCAAGCTTCTCGGCCACCGCCGCCTCATCCGCGCCGGAGTCGATCTCGATGCCGGTCGCGCGGATCTGGTCCATGAAGTTCTCATAGATCTGCAAATAACGCCCGGCATAGGCCGCGAACCGGGGGTTCTTGATCTGGTGATGGGTTTCGGGTGTGATGGGGATGATCATGGCCGGGCGTCCTCAGCTAGCTCCCCAGACCTGGGTAACGGATGTTTTCCGGGAGCACGACGTCGTACGACTGCGCCAACTCGGCCAGGCCGCCCCGCGCGAGCAGCACCATGCCCCGGTAAAAATCGGTCTCGGCGTAGTCGAACGCCAACTCGGACCACTTCTGCCCCCACTGTAACAGGTGCAGCGCCAGGAAATCGCGGCGCGCGATCCCGATGGCGGTGATGGCGCGCTCGTCCCCCTGCTCGATGGCCCGAAGCTCCAGCGCTGCGCAGTGCGCCACGAAGCTCAACTCGAACGCGATGTGATCGTCCGGCTCGTTGGTCTCCTTCTGCGGGGTCACGCCAAGCTGGGCGTAACGGGCGCGCACGTCCCGCGTGCGCTCCTGGAAAAGCTGGCGCTCCTCGCTGAAGTAGACGGACTCCCAGGGCGGGGCCTTCACCGCCCCCAGCCCACCGAACAGGCGCAGGTAGTCCATATTTAGCTCGGTCAGCTCCGCATCCGGGATCCCGCCCTGGTTGGCGGCTGCCCAGCGTTGGAGCAACTCCAGGCCGCGCAGCGTAGCGGGCTGTGTGCTGGCATATGGCGCCTCTTCAAACAGGTCATCGGCGGTGAGCGGCTCCAGCCATTCCCGGTCGGGACGGGGGTAGAGCGTGCGCCCCAACATGCCGAACAGCAGCGCCTCACCGACCAGTTGTGCGGCCCGCTCGTCGCCTGCCGCGTGGGGTGATCGATCCATTGAAAGCCTCCATGCCAAGTGCTACGAGCGTCCAACCTGCAAATGGGCCTACATCATGCCTTTGAGTATAGGGCGCGGGGTGGGTTTTGACCGGGGCTTAATAGCATAAGATGGCCGGTCAAATGTCCTGATAGCCCGGCGAACACGGCGCGGAATGAACCTGCCGGGCAGCAGCGCCGGGTTGACCGGGGCCGGAAAAGCGGGTACGCTAAGGGGTGGGCCTTGTCCGGACAAGACATGACAAGTTGTGGCGGCGCGATGTTCTCGATCTCCAAGTCCAGCCCGATCCCCCTGCACACGCAGCTTCTCAACGAACTGCGCCATGCCATCCTGAGCGGCAAGCTCAAGCCCCACGAACGACTGCCGGGCGAATACGCCCTGATCACGGACCTCCACGTGAGCCGCTCGACCGTGCAGCGCGCCTGGCAGACAGCCCAGGACGAAGGGCTGATCTACCGCATCCCGGCGAAAGGCACGTTCGTCAGCCCGCCACCCGCCACACGCCCGGTCTCGCAGTTCATCGGCTGCATCGTGGCGGAGTTCCGCTACACCTTCGACGGCAGCCTGGTGGACGGCGCTGAAGAACTGCTGCGCGCGCGGGGGTTCCGGCTGCTGTTCGCGCAAAGCGAGCGCAGCGTCGAGGAGGAAAACCGGCTGCTCAGGAGCATGTGCGAGGAAGGCGTGGCGGGCATCCTGCTGTGGCCGGTGAGCGACAACGCCGCCGAGCGCTACCTGACGTCCCCGGCCTGCTCCGTGCCGGTCGTGCTGCTGGACCGGCCCGTGCCCGGCGTATCCCTGCCGTGTGTCGCCAGCCAGAACTACGAGGGCGGCAGGCAGGCGATGGAGCACCTGCTGTCGCTGGGGCACCGCGCGATCGCGTTTGTGGCGTGGCCGCCGCTGGACCTGCGGCCCGTCGCGGAGCGCTACCGGGCGTACCGCGACGCGATGGAAGCGGCAGGACTTCAGCCGCGCCCGGTGATCCAGCTTGGCGAGCCGGTCGAGGCCGTGAACTACCGCCGCTACGCCGAGCAGGCCGGGGAGGACGTCAGCTACCTGGCCGACGTGCTGCGCCGCCCAGACCGGCCCACGGCGATCTTCGCCATGAACGACCTGGTCGCCAGCCTTGTGTTGCGCGCCGCGCAGCAGGTCGGGCTGGACGTACCGGGCGACCTGTCGCTGGTCGGGTTCGACAACCTGGAACTGGCCGAACGCACCGATCCCCCGCTGACCACCGTCGCGCAGAACACGGCGCTGATGGGCCGCGAGGCGGTGCGGCGGCTGCTGGCCCAGATCGAAGGCGACCCGCCGCAAGACATCCTGACCCTGTTGCCAACCCGTTTGCTCGTCCGCACCTCGACCGGTGCGCCGGGCCAGAGGACCGTTCACTAGCTATAGCAACAACTGTAGCAACGAAAGGAGGCCAAGCGCTGATACCAAGCACGAATTGCTTTGTTGTACGATAAGCTCGTTCTTGGCAACGCATCCGGATGATTTTTAAGGAGACAACCATGCACAGGAAAAGGCTCGTCGTCAGTGTCGTGCTGCTGGTGCTGATGCTCGGCTCGTTCGGCCCGGCAGCGTTTGCGCAGGATGGTGAGATCCAGTTGACCATCACCTGCCGGTGCGTCCGGGGCGGGGTGAACACGCAGGACGTGGAGTGGCTCACCGATTACGTGATCCCCACCTTCGAGGAGGCGATGGCCGCCGAGGGCAAGAACGTCACCGTCGAGCTGGTGGAGTTCGGCGGCAGCGATGAGCAACTCAAAGAGCAGTACGCGCTGGACCTCGGCGTTGGGGGCGGCTACGACGTCTTCGCGTTCGACAGATCGGAAGAGCACACGTCTGAACTCCAGTCACGAGATTCCATCT
>CAZGLU010000516.1:0-3113 GCA_964526095.1 uncultured Anaerolineaceae bacterium
TGCCGGATGGGATGGTGGTGGACGCCAGCGGCAACTGCGTGACTCCGCCGCCGCCGGACGTGTGCCCGAACCTGGACGGGGATCAGGCGAGCGTGCCGGACGGGATGACGCAGGACGCGCAGGGCAACTGCGTGCCGATCGACCTGTGCCCGAACATCGATGGCGTGCAGACCGGGCTGACCGGCGGCATGTTCATCGGGACTGACGGCAACTGCTACTACAACGACGTGTGCCCGAACCTGGACGGGATCCAGACCCAGGTGCCGCCGGACATGGTGGTCAACCCGGCGGGCAACTGCGTCCCGGTGGACGTCTGCCCGAACGTGCCTGGCAACCAGGCGACCGTGCCGGCGGGCATGGTGATCAACCCCGGCGGCCAGTGTGTGCCGACGGGCCAATGCCCGCCGGGTATCACCACGGGCGGGCCGGATAGCTGCCCACCGGTGGATGTGTGCCCGAACGTGCCTGGCAATCAGGCGAGCGTGCCGGATGGGATGGTGGTGGACGCCAGCGGCAACTGCGTGACTCCGCCGCCGCCCGACGTATGCCCGAATTTGCCCGGTGATCAGGCGAGCGTGCCGGATGGCATGACGCAGGACGCACAGGGTAACTGCGTGCCGGTTGACGTATGCCCGAACCTGCCGGGCGATCAGGCGAGCGTGCCGGACGGCATGACGCAGGACGCACAGGGCAACTGCGTGCCGGTGGACGTGTGCCCGAACCTGCCGGGTGACCAGGCGAGCGTGCCGGACGGGATGGAAGTGAACCCCGATGGTGACTGCGTGCCGATCGACCTGTGCCCGAACCTGCCTGACATCCAGACCAGCGTCCCGGCCGGTATGGGCATCGACGCCGATGGGAACTGCGTCGAGGACATCTGTCCGAACATCGACGGCGACCAGATCGAGCTGCCGGACGGCATGGTGTTTGACATCACGACCGGGGACTGCGTCGTGGACATCTGCCCGAACGTGCCGGGCTACCAGTCTCAGGTACCGGCTGGCATGGTCCAGACGGGTAACGGCCTGTGCGTGCCGATCGACGTGTGCCCGAACATCCCCGGCACCCAGGGCGACGTACCGGGCGGCATGACGCTCGACTCGGACGGCAACTGCGTGCCGAACGACGTGTGCCCGAACATCGACGGCATCCAGCAAGTTGTGCCGCCGGGGCACCTGATGAACAGCGCGGGCGAGTGTGTGCCTGCGGATGTGTGCCCGAACATCCCCGGCGACCAGGCCAGCGTGCCGGACGGCATGGTGGTGGACGCCAGCGGTAACTGCGTGACCCCGCCGCCTCCGCCGGACGTGTGCCCGAACATCGACGGGAGCCAGGGTAGCGTGCCGGACGGCATGGTGATCGACGCGAGCGGCAACTGTGTGACCCCGCCGCCTCCGCCGGATGTGTGCCCGAACCTGCCCGACGTCCAGACCAGCGTCCCGGCCGGTATGGTCGTGGATGCGGCGGGCAACTGCGTGACGCCCGTCGTGACGGACGTGTGCCCGAACATCGCGGGCGTGCAGGGGGCGGTCCCGGCGGGCATGGTGGTGGACGCCGCCGGTAACTGCGTGACCCCGACACCGGCGACGGACGTCTGCCCGAATATCCCCGGCGTCCAGACGACCATCCCCGCGGGCCTGGTGATGGCCCCGAACGGCAACTGCGTCGATGAAGGCGTGGCAGGCTCGTTTGAGGAGATCCAGGAACCCGCTACAAGCTGCTTCGGCATCCTGAACCAGGACGAGGTTGCCAACGGCGCGTTCCCCATCTTTGACATGGACGTGTCCGACTGCATCGACGAGGAACTGCCCCGCACGGCAGCCTGGCAGGAGATCGCGGTTGGCGAAGCGGTCTGCGTGGACTGGTTCGTGTACCACACCAACCAGACCGGCGACTGGGAAGTGTTCCGCTACGGCGACCTGCCCGGTAACCCCGACGCCCCCGTGAACCTGACCCAGGGTGTGGGCGAGGACGTGTTCGACATCGCGCCCAGCCGCTCGCCGGACAAGGCGTGGGTGACGTTCTCCAGCAATCGTGACGGCAACTGGGAAGTGTACATCGGCGCGACGGACGGCTCGATGCAGCAGCGCGTGACGTACAACACGATCGCGCCGGACATCGACCCGGTGTGGTCGCCGGTGGGTAACTTCATCGCCTTCGAGTCCGCCCGCGACGGCAACTGGGACCTCTACATCGTGGACGTGGCGACGGGTGACATCCGCCGTGTGACCGACCACGAGGCGAACGACATCAACCCGTTCTGGTCGCCGGACGGCACCAAGCTGGTGTTCCAGAGCGACCGCGACGGCCTGTGGCAGATCTACGAGGTGGACCTGGACACGCTGGAGGTCACGCTGCTGAGCAACGGCCAGGGCGACGACTTCGATCCGGTCTACTCGTTCGATGGCACGCAGATCGTGTTCCACTCGCGGCGCGACGGGAACGCGGGCCACGCGGTGTACCGGATGAACGCCGACGGCACGGACGAGCAGTTGGTGTCCGATCCGGCAGGCTCGGCCACGCTGCCCGTCTGGTCGCCTGACGACTCGCTGATCGCGTACCAGTCCGATCTGGACGGCACGCTGAACCTGTACGTCTACGAGGTTGCGACCGGGATCACGCGGCAGGTCACGGCCACGCAGACGGCGAGCTACGCGCCGACGTGGTACTGCGATGCGCCGGTGCTGATCTTCACCTCGGACGAGACGGGCGACGCGAACCTGTTCGAGCTGAACGCGCTGCCGATGGACGGCGAGCCGGTGACGGACCTGGTGTCCAACGCGGTGCAGCTCACCGACGACCCGGCCAACGACCAGTATCCGGAGAACACGCCGTCTGAGGAGAACGCCAGCCGCGAGGGGCAACTGCCGCCCGCGCGCCAGCGTTAGCCCGATGGCCTGAGTTGAAACAGTAAGCAACCGCTCCCCGCAAGGGGGGCGGTTTTTTTGTGGGAGCGGTCACCCCGGCGGCATGTGCTACAGCGTGAGGGCAGACCTCACCCCGCTCGCATTCGCTCGCTTTCGGGTCCCCGCCGAACATGTGTTTGGCGGGGTGATCTTCCCCTCTCCAATCAAGTTGGAGAGGGGCGAAACGCGCCCGGCTATGGCCGTGTT
>CAZGLU010000517.1:0-3103 GCA_964526095.1 uncultured Anaerolineaceae bacterium
ACGAACGGCTCGTCGGCCAGGATCACGAAGTAGGCGATCAGGTTCGCCAGCGCGTCCTGCGCGGCCAGCGCGACCGCCAACCCGCCGATGCCCAGGCCCGCCACCAGACTGCCGACGTTGTAGCCCCATTCCTGCAGGACGGTCGTCGCGGCGAACAGGATCACCGTCGCGCGGGCGATCTGCTCCATCGCCATCGAGAGGCGCTCGTCCGCGATGCGCGACATCGGCGAGGTTGCGCGGCGCAGCACGCGGCGCACCATGCGCACGCCCAGGCCGACGCTCCGGTAGATCGCCCAGTAGAAGGCGAGGGCGACGAGCGAGGCCATGATCCGGTCGATCACCCCGGCGATCCCATAGGGGAAGTTCGGGACCTGGAGCGCGAGCCACACGCCCAGCACCGTGATCAGGAATTGGAGCGGCGGGCGCACGATGCTGACCAGGCCCTCATCGATCCGGGTGTTGGTGCGGGCCGCCACCTTGCGCACCAGACGCGGGATCAGGCTGATCACCAGCCAGCGCACGAACCAGGTAACGGCCAGGATCAGGGCGATCGTGCCCAGGCGGGTGAGCGCTTCCGAGGTGTCTTCCCCGATCGCTGCCTGTATATCATTCCAATCCATCTCGGCCCTCCTGGGGCGGCGCGCGCTGAACTAAGGGCGCGGACCGGCCCGGCACTTGTACGGCGCGGTTTCCTAGCGCAGATCGTGAACGAGGTAGGCGATGACCGGCTCCTCGCGTCCGCGGATGGAACACGGCCCGAGGTATTCGGCGATCACGTGGTCGGCCACCAGACGGTAGCTGTCCTCGCTGATCGTGATCTCGCCGTGATCGCTGAGGTCTTGCAGGCGGCTCGCCAGGTTGACCGTGTCGCCGACGGCGGTGAAGTCCATCAACTCCGGCGTGCCGATGTTGCCCACGATGGCCGGGCCGGTGTGGATGCCGAAGTTGACGTCCAGCCGCAGTTCCGGCTCAAGCTGGCGGTGATACTCGGGCAGCGCGGCGCGGGCGTCCAGCGCGGTCTTCACGGCGCGGAGGGCGTGGTCCGGCTGGGGCAGGGGCGTGTTGTACAGCGCCATGACGCCGTCGCCGAGGTACTTGTTGACCGTGCCGCCGTGCGACTTGATGCAGCGCACCAGCAGCGTGAGGTAGCCGTTGAGCACCTCCAGCAGGCGCGAGGGGGCCGCGTGTTCGGAGACGGTGGTGAAGCGCTCCAGATCCGCGAACATCACCGTGACCGTCGCCTCGGCCCCGCCCAACTGCACGCGCGTCGGGTCGTCCAGCAGCCGCTCGACGATCTCATGCGCGACGAACCGCTCGAACGTGCGCTGGATCTGCTGGCGCTGCTCGAGCAGGGCGTCGTTGACCTCCTTGGCCCGCAGGCGGGCGTGGATGCGCGCGACCAGCTCGCGCGGGTGGAAGGGCTTGGGCAGGTAGTCGTCGGCGCCCAGCCCCAGCCCCGTCACCCGGGAGTCCACGTCTGCCTGGGCGGTGAGCATGATCACCGGGATCTTGGCGGTGGCGGGGTTGCGCTTGATCGCGGCGCAGACCTCGAACCCGTCCATCTCCGGCATGTGGATGTCCAGGATCACGAGGTCCGGCGGATCGGACTGGATCAAGTCCAGCGCCACCCGCCCGTCCTCGGCCATGATCGGGGTGTATCCCAGGTTGTCCAGGATGTCGCCCACCAGCTCGCGGCTGTCGGGGTTATCCTCGGCGATCAGCACTCGTGGCACGCTCATCGGCTGCCCTGATCCTGTTCCTATTCCGGCGATCGTGCCGTGCGCTAACTCAGGAAGTGCGCGAGCTTGCTTTGCAACTCGTGCATGTTGATCGGCTTGGCGACGTAGTCATCGCAGCCCGCGCGCAGCGCGCGCTCGCGGTCGCCAACCATCGCATGTGCTGTCAGGGCGATAATCGGGATATGGGCCAACCCCTGCTCACGCTTCAAACGGCTGGCTGCCGTCCATCCGTCCATTTTTGGCAGCGAGAGGTCCATGAGGATCAGATCGGGCAGCTCCGCCTGTGCGAGGGCAACGCCTTCTTCGCCGTCCTCAGCGACCAGCACGACATAGCCCAGCGTTTGCAGGATGTCCGTGATCAGGATGCGGTTGTCGGGGTTGTCCTCTACGACCAGGATACGGTGTGCCATCGACTGCCGCGCAGGCCGCGCGTTTGCTCCTTTCCAGTTACCCACGCTGGCCGGATCTTAGCGTATTGTGCCGGGAAGCGCATCCTGTCGTCGGGCGAGCAGCGCGGAGCCGCCGGGGAAGCGTAAAACGGGGCGGGGAGTGGGATGCTCTGGCCCGGCGCTAGACCAGATCAAGGGCTGCTTGGGCGAAAGGTTGCGTCATACGTGGACGAATGAGGGGCGGGTTTCGAAACCCGCCCCTACGTAAGACGCTTGCGCTCCCCGTCTCCAACTTGATTGGAGAGAGGGCCGGGGGGCGTCCCGATGTCCGGGGTGTTTTGCCGCGCTAGAACCGGATGGTGACGGGGCCGGTGAGCGCGATCCACGCGACGAGCAGCGCCACGATCACCGGGAGCCACAGGCTGGCGGCGGCGGCCCTGGGCCAGTCGAGGCCGTACACGGCGCGCACGACCAGCGCCGCGTAGACGACCGCGTAGAGCGCGACGAGGACGAGGCCGTAGACGAGCACGGCGCTGGATGCCAGTATGGCGGCCAGCAGGATCAGCGGCGCGAACGCAGCGCCGAGGCCGTACGCCAGCCGGTCGTGGCGGCCCGTCCCGCCCAGCAACCGGCCCAGGCCGTGCGTCCCACCGGCATACAGCGCGAACAGCAGCGTGATGCCGAGCGCCCCGACGGGCAGCCCGCACAGCAGCAGGGGCAGGCTGGCGAGGCGCTCACCATCCAGGGCGGGCACGGCGCCGACCGGCTCGGCGGCGACACGCAGCGCGACGGCGATCAGGCCCGCGAGGAAGACCCACGTGTACGCCTGCCCCGCCTCGGCGCGCGGGTTACGGACGAGCCGCGCGGGGCGACCCGTCAGCGCGTCGCGCCACGCCCCCACCGGGCCGAGCGGGATCGCGCGCTGCTCCCAGATCGGAAGAGCGTCGTGTAGGGAAAGAGTGTAGGATAGGGTGT
>CAZGLU010000518.1:0-3093 GCA_964526095.1 uncultured Anaerolineaceae bacterium
CCCCCCCCACCCAACCCTACACTCTTTCCCTACACGACGCTCTTCCGATCTTAGGCGAGGTAACTCTCAACGGCGAATTCCGGCTCGTCGAAGGTGTAGGGGATCCGGTCGTGTGACTGGAGCCGCCGCCCGAACTTCTGCTCCAACGAGTACTCGCTCATGTAGGTGATGTGCGCCAGCATCCGCGCGGCAGCCAGACCGGCAGCCGGGGGCGGTCCGTCGTAGTAGTTCCCGCCGTTCCAGTTGGCGTCGGCGTAGATCGCCTGGCGGCCCGCCTCGTTGAAGGCGATATGCTGCGCGTTGGAGCGCGGCGTGCTCGCCAGGAACAGGACCGCGCCGACCCGCTCCGGGTACGCGACGGACCATTCCAGCGCCTGCATCCCACCCATGCTGCCGCCGCCGACCGCGAACAGGCGGTCGATGCCCAGGTAGTCGAGCAGGTAGCGCTGCGCCTCGACCATGTCCGGCACGGTGACGTGCGGGAAGCGCAGGGCGTAGGGCTTGCCATCGGGCGCGGGCGAGGAAGGCCCGGTGCTGCCCTGGCAGCCGCCGATGACGTTCGAGCAGATGACGAAGAAGCGGTCCGTGTCGAACATTTTGCCCGGCCCGACCGCGTCATCCCACCAGCCGGGCTTCTCGTCGGGTGAATCGGTGTGGTACCCGGCGACATGCGCATCGCCCGACAGCGCGTGGCAGATCAGGATTGCGTTGGAGCGGTCGGCGTTCAGCGTGCCGTACGTCTCGTAGGCGATGGTGAATGGGCTGAGCGTCTCGCCGCTGCGCAGGTGTAGCGTTTCGTTGAAGTGCGCGTACTGCCGCTGCACGATGCCCACCGAGTCAGGGCGCGTGCGCCGCTTTGCGGGCTGCGTCCGGGCCGGGCTGAGCGTCGTGCGGGTAGTGGTTTCAGTAGCCATGACCATATGTGTTGCTAGACCCTCACTGTTTGAGTCAGGTGCATCCGGGGGCGTCACTTCGACGCCCCCGGAGTTGAGCTTATCCGTCGTCACGAAACCGCGACCGAAGTGACGCCCTGCGAGACAGTCAGGGCCTGGTCGAGGTCCCACAAGAAGTCGTCGATGTCCTCCAGGCCGATCGCCAGGCGCACGTAGTCGTCGGTTACGCCGCTGGCAGCCTGTTCCTCCGGGCTGAGCTGCTGGTGCGTGGTCGTGGCCGGGTGGATGGCCAGCGAGCGCGTATCCCCGACGTTCGCCAGGTGCGAGAACAGCTTGAGGTTGTCGATGAACGCCCGCCCGGCCTCGCGGCCGCCCTTGATGCCGAAGCCCAGCACGGCGCCGGCGCCCTTGGGCAGGTACTTCTGCGCACGCTCATAGCTCTCATGGCTCGGCAGGCCGGGGTAGTTGACCCACGTCACGGCGGGGTGGTTTTGCAGGTACTCAGCCACGGCCTTGGTGTTGTCCACATGGCGCTGCATGCGCAGGGCCAGCGTTTCCAGGCCGATGATGTTCAGGAAGCTGTTGAAGGGCGCCTGCGAGCCGCCGAAGTCACGCAGGCCGACGATGCGCGCCCGCCCGATGAACGCCGCCGGGCCGAGCGCGTCCGCGATCACAAGGTTGTGGTAGGCCGGTTCCGGGGCGACGATGCCATCGTGGCGGCCGCTGGCCTTCCAGTCGAACTTACCGCTGTCTACGATGACGCCGCCGATGCTCAGGCCGTGCCCGCCGATCCACTTGGTGGTGGAGTGCACGACGATGTCTACGCCATACTCGAAGGGGCGGAACAGGTACGGGGTGGCGAAGGTGTTGTCCACCACAACCGGGATGCCGTGCGCGTGGGCCACCGCCGTGATGCCCTCGAAGTCCGGGATTTGCAGCTTCGGGTTGCCGATCGTCTCCAGGTAGATCAGCTTGGTGCGCTCGTTGATCAGGCGCTCATAGGCCGCCGGGTCGTTCTCCTCGACGAAGTGGGTGGTGATGCCGATGCGCTTCAGGCTCTGCGAGAACAGGGTGTAGGTCCCGCCGTAGAGCGCGCTGCTGGAGATGATCTCGTCGCCGCTGTTGGCGAGGGTCAGGATCGTGAGCGTTTCCGCGAACTGGCCGGATGCCGTGGCGAGCGCGCCGATACCGCCTTCCAGCGCGGCGATGCGCTTCTCGAAGGCGTCATTGGTCGGGTTCATGATCCGCGTGTAGATGTTGCCCGGCTCCTGCAAAGAGAACAGGGCGGCGGCGTGGTCCGTGTCGCGGAACTGGTATGACGTGGTCTGGTAAAGCGGGACGGCGCGCGCGCCGGTCGTCGGGTCTGGGGAGTAACCCGCGTGCAGCGCCAGGGTGTTGAACGCAAACGGACGATCGCTGTTACCATTGTTGCTTGCCATGATTCTTGCCTCCTTGGGCTGGTGTTAGGTCGATTAGCAGCGTCGAACCCATGTCCCGGGAGAACAAAAAAGTCCTTCCCGGAATGAGAAGGACTTGAACATTGCAATCGCCGCTCGCGTCCCCTCTCATCTTCCAGAATTTACTTCTGTCGGAATTGGCACCAATTCCGAGAGCTTGCACTCCCGGATGGTTGCCGCGGTTTCAAAGGGCCGATCCCTCCACCGCTCTGGATAAAAGGGTGTTGCTGCTATTCAGTTGGTAACTGGGTCACAGATTATCATGCACAGGATTTTTTGTCAATCATTTCCGCTGAAATTTTTACCGGTTGTTGATCTTTTCAGGTGGGGAAGGGCTGCGACGCGTGGGCAAATTGCCCGAACGCAGCCGGGCGGTGCGCAGGGCCGGGCGTGCCGTACCCTGCGGCGGGCGGGGCATTTGGCACAATCGACCGATTGTCGGACGTGGGCGCGTGTGGTAGCTTTGTGCGACTGACTGGTAAGCCATGTCAACGTAAGCTATGCAACATAAGCCATGCGAACGATCGGGGGTGAACGACCATGACGACGACCAGACCAATCAACGTTGCGGTACTGGGCGCGACCGGGGCGGTCGGCCAACGCTTCATCCAACTCCTGCAAACTCACCCCCGGTTCCGCGTGACTGAGCTGGCCGCCAGCGAGCGCAGCGCCGGGCAGCGGTATGGGAAGGCGGTGCGCTGGGTGCTGTCCGGCAACCCGCCCGCCGAGATCGCGGACTGCGA
>CAZGLU010000519.1:0-3088 GCA_964526095.1 uncultured Anaerolineaceae bacterium
ATAATGAGCGGTGACTGGAGTTCAGACGTGTGCTCTTCCGATCTCGTGGACGACGTCACCGTGCAGGTGATCGACGACGAGACGCCGCAGGTGATCGTCGTGCCAACCGCGATCACGGCGCCGGAGGGCGACGAGCAGGCGACGTTCAACATCCGCCTGAGCATGGACCCAGCGGGGAGCGTGACGATCCCGCTTTCGGCCTCCGGCACGGCCAACTGCACCGTGCCGCCCAACGCTGTGCTTTCCAGCGCGAACTGGCAGGCAGGCGTGGACATCACGGTGACCTGGGCCGACGACGACATCGACAACACCCGCGCGTGCCAGATCATCACCGGACCGGCGAGCAGCACCACCGCCTACTCCGGCATCAACCCCGCCGACGTGACCATCACGCTGACGGACGACGACACGGCGGCGCTCACTGTGGCACCTGCGCAACTCACCATCGCCGAAGGGGACAGCGGCACCTTCACCGTCCAGTTGGGCAGCCAGCCCACGGAGGACGTGCGGGTTAGCGTGTCCTCCTCGGACCCGACCCTGTGCACCGTAGACCCGGCCAGCACGATCATCCAGCCGGGCACCTGGGCGGCTCCGCGCTCGATCACCATCTCCGTCCCGGACAACGACACCGTGGAGCCAGCAGGCCGCTTTTGCGAGGTAACCGTCACACTTGAAAGCGGTGACACGGCCTACGATACGCGCACCGGCAGCGTGCTGGCCTTCATCACCGACGACGACACGGCGGACATCCTGGTCGCCCCGACCGAACTGACGATCTCCGAGCCGGACGGGCAGGCGATCTTCACCGTTTCGCTCAGCAGCGAGCCGAGCGCCGACGTGAACATCAACCTGCTCTCGATGGATACGACCGAATGCACCGTCTCGACGGACCTGATCACGCTGACCGGCGGCGCCGACGGCAATTGGGAAGAGGGCGTCCCGGTGACTGTGACCGCCGTCGATGACTTCATCGTGGACGGGCCGCAGACGTGCCTCGTCCAGCTTCAGAGCGCGAGCAGCGCCGACCCGAACTACAACGACGAGAACCCGCCCGCCGTCACCGTGACCGTCAACGACGACGACACGGCAGGCGTCATCGTCAGCGCGCCGACGCCCGCTGAGGTCAGCGAGTCCGGCACGCAGGCGACCTTCACCATCTCGCTGGCGAGCCAGCCGACCGGCAACGTGACGATCAGCCTCACCTCGGACGACCCCAGCGAGTGCGTCGTCGTCAGCCCGGCCTCGGTGGTCCTGAACGGCACGAACTGGCAAGGCGGCGTAACCGTCACCGTGCGCGGCGTGAACGACACCGAGGTGGACGGTACGCAGCCCTGCACGATCATCACCGGCGACACGGTCAGCTCTGACCCCGCCTACGACGGCCTGACGGTCGATGACGTCTCGCTGAGCGTGACCGACACTGACGCGGCAGGCATCGAGGTCATCCCCACCGCCCTGACGGTGAACGAGGGCGCGACGACGCAGTTCAACATCCACCTGACCGCGCAGCCGCCGGTGGGCACGACCGTGTCCATCCCGCTGACGACGTCGAACGCGGAGTGCTCGCTCCCGGCGGGCATCTCCCCGGTGACGCTGGACAGCGTGAACTGGCAGTCCGGCGTGACGGTCGACGTCACGGGCGTGGCGGATGGCGTCGTGGACGGCAACCAGATCTGCATCGTCGTGACCGGGATGGCGGTCAGCACCGCGCCCGGCTTCAGCGGCGACCCGGCGGATGTGACCGTGACCGTGATCGACATCGACACCGGCCCGCCCGGCACGATCAGCGTCACGCCGACCACACTGACCATCACGGAGGGTGGCAGCGGCAGCTTCACCATCCAGCTTGACAGCGCGCCGACGGCCCCCGTCACCATCCCGCTCGGGCTGACGGGCGACACGGCCTGCTCGCTCGGCGGCGTGACCCAGGTGGTGTTCACGCCCACCGGGAGCACGAGCACGTCAGTCACCGTGAGCGTGGCCGATGACTTCATCTTCAACCCCGGCCCGCGCTCGTGCGCGGTCAGCGTCGGCACGGCGAGCAGCACCGACAGCACCTACGGCGGCCAGAACCCGCCGGATGTGACGGTCAACATCACCGACAACGAGGTACCGAACGGGACCGACGTGCAGGTGAGCAAAAGCGCGAGCGCCTCGACCGCCGAGGAGGGCGACCCGGTCAGCTTCACCGTGACCGTGACCAACAACGGCCCCTCCCCGGCCACCGGCCTGACGGTCACCGACCTGCTGCCGACCGGGCTGACCTACGTCACGCACACGGCGTCGGCGGGCACCTACACGCAGGGGACCGGCGTCTGGCAGATCGGGGACCTAGCGGCGGGTGCGAGCGCCACCCTGACGATCGACACGACCATCGCCAGCGGCGCTAACGGCGCGATCCAGAACGTCGCGACGATCAGCGCCCTGACCGAAACCGACACCAACCCGGCCAACAACAGCGCTACGGCGCAGGTTGTGGTCGGCCTGCCCGATACGCCGCTGGTACTCACCAAGCAGGGCTTCGACCTGAACGGCGGCCAACTCCTGCCCGGCGACACCATCGGCTGGATCATCTGCGTGGCCAACCCGAACCAGGCGCCCGTCGCCGGCGCGGTCATGACCGACCCGCTGGACACGACGCTGCTCAATCCGCCCACCATGGTGGCGACCGGCATCCTGGCCAACTGCCCGTCGAGCTACCCGGTCAGCGGCCTGCCGAGCCAGCCGCACGCGGGCGGCGGGACCGTGAGCGTCGCGCTCGACACCATCCCGGCGGGCGAGGTGGCGGTCGTGACCTTTGAAACGACGGTAAAGGACTCCGGCATGTCTTCCTCATCATCCAGTGGCTTCTCCGGCCAGGGCTTCGGCCTGCTGCTGCCCGCCCTGTTGGCGGGCCGCACGCCATCACGCCGCCGCGCGCGCCGTTGGCTCAGTCTGCTGCTCGCTCTGGCGCTATTCGGCGGGCTGATCCTCGCCCCTGACGCGCCGCTGCACGCGCAGGGTGGGGACGAGGGTGCCAGCGTCACTGAGGAGCCGGAGCTGCCGTTCAGCGAGCCGCAGCCGACCACCCCGCCACCAGATCGGAAGA
>CAZGLU010000520.1:0-3087 GCA_964526095.1 uncultured Anaerolineaceae bacterium
GGCGGGGTGAGGGAACTCACCCCCGGCCCCCTCTCCAATCAAGTTGGAGTGGGGAAAACGGCGTATCCTGTTGGGGCGGGTTTGCAAACCCGCCCCTACTGCGCGCTGCGGCAAAACCCTGGTTCATAGAGGGAGGGTTGCCGCGTGGGGGCGCGGAAGCGGCGGCGTGTTGATCGAACCGGAGCGTGACATGAGTCGCGCTCCGGCTGATGGAACCTAGATGGGCGAGGGCGGGGCGTCACAGCAGGGGCCGCAGGCAGGCCCCGGTGTGGGAGCCGGGCGTCCGGGCGACCTGCTCGGGCGTGCCCTCAGCGACGATCCGGCCGCCCGCCGCGCCGCCCTCCGGGCCGAGGTCGATGATCCAGTCGGCCGCCCGGATCAGGTCAAGGTTGTGCTCGACCATGATGACCGTGTTCCCGGCATCGACCAGATGTTGCAGAAGGGCGAGCAGGCGGGTCGTATCCGCCGGGTGTAGGCCGGTTGTCGGCTCGTCGAGCAGGTAGAGGGTGTGGCCTGTTGTGCGGCGGCCCAACTCCTTAGAGAGCTTCACGCGCTGCGCCTCGCCGCCGGAAAGGGTCGTGGCGGGCTGGCCGAGCTGGAGGTAGCCCAGGCCGACGTCGACCATCACGCCCAGGCGGGAGGCGGCAGCGGGCACGTCTTCGAACAGCGCGAGCGCCTCCTCAACCGTCAGGTCGAGCACCTGCGCGATATCGTGGCCCCGGTACTTCACCGCCAGCGTTTCGGGCTTGAAGCGCCGCCCCCGGCAGGTGGGGCAGGTCACCTCGACGTCCGGCAGGAAGTGCATCTTCATCGTCAGGGTGCCCGTGCCCTGACAGCGCTCGCAGCGCCCACCCGGCACGTTGAACGAGAAATGGCGGGCGGTCATGCCACGCTCGCGGGCGTCCGGGGTGGCGGCGAACGCCTGACGGATGGGCGTGAAGGCGTCGGAGTAGGTGGCGGCGTTGGAGCGCGGGATGCGGCCGATGTGCTCCTGGTTGATGGTGACGATGCGGTCCAGGTGCTCCCAGCCCTCGATGGAGGTGTGCAGGCCCGGCTCCCCGGCGGCGTTGTAGAAGTGGCGGCGGCCCGCCTTGTCTAGTATGTCGAAAACCAGCGTGGACTTCCCTGAGCCGGAGACGCCCGTCACGGCGACCAACAGGCCCAACGGCAGGCGCACGGTGATGTCACACAGGTTGTGTGCGCGCGCGCCGTGAATGGTGAGCACCGGCCCATTCGGGGCGCGGCGGGAGGGGGGCATGGGGACCTGCTCGCGCCCGGCCAGGTACGCGCCGGTCAGCGTGCCGGGCATGTCCGCGAGGGCGGTGGGCGGCCCGGCGGCGACGACCCGCCCGCCGTGCTTCCCGGCGCCGGGGCCGAAGTCGATCACGTGATCGGCGGCGGCGATCAGCTCCAGGTCGTGCTCGATGACGAGCACGGTGTTGCCCAGGTCACGCAGGCGGCGCAGGAACCCGATAAGGCGCCCCGTGTCGCGGGCGTGCAGGCCGATGGTCGGCTCATCGAAGACGTAGAGCAGCCCGCTCAGGCTGGAGCCGAGCAGGGTCGCCATGCCGAGGCGCCGCGCCTCCCCGGCGGAGAGCGAGGGCGCGTCCCGGTCCAGGGTGAGGTAATCGACGCCCACCTCGAGCACCTGGCGGAGCCGTTCGTTCAGGCCGTTCAGGATCGGCGCGGCGACACGCATCGCCTCGACGTGGAGGGACGCGGGCAGCTCCGCCAGCCAGTCCGCCAGATCGCTCAGCGGGATCTGCGAAAGCTGGACGATGGTGCGGCCCGCGACGGTCACCGCGCGGCTCTCAGCACGCAGGCGCGTCCCGTCACAGTCGGGGCAGGTCTGCATGACGAGGTACTCGGCCATCCTCTGCCGGTAGTCCGGGTCCCCGATGCGCTCGGCATAGCGGCGCAGCAGGTTGGTCGCCACGCCCTCAAAGCGGCCCGCGCGGACGGTCGGGGGCGGCTCGACCCCTGGGAAGTGGCGGCGGAACTGCGGGCTTTCCACGCCGTAGGCGAGCAGGTCGCGCTGGGTGGGGGTATAGTCCCGCACGGGCAGCGCCGGGTCGAAGTCGAAGCCGTAATGCTGCGCGGCGGCGCGCAGGACGTCCGTGTGATACCGGATGTTGGCGGCATGCCACTCCTGCACGGCGCCGTCCAGGATGCTCAGGTCCTCGTCGATGAGGCGCGACAGATCTGCGTGGTGGACGGTGCCGAGGCCGGTGCAGGTCGGGCAGGCGCCCTCCGGCTTGTTGAAGGAGAAGTGCCACATGGTGATCTCCGGCAGCCGCGCCCCGCAGTGCGGGCACTGCACCGCCGCCTCCTCGCCGGAGGGGAGGCTATCATCATCGTCACCCGCCCAATCGATCGGGGATTCGTCGTAGGCGGGCGGGACGTCGCGCCCGCAGGCCGGACAGGGCCGGTGGCCGAGGCGGGCGAACAGCACGCGCAGGTAGGTGAAGATGCCGGTCACCGTGCCGACGGTCGAGCGCGGGCTGTGGTTGGTCAGGTACTGCTCGACGGTGACGGCGGGCGACAGCCCCGTGATCGAATCAACCGGCGGCCTGGTGAGGCCGAACCCGATGAAGCCGGTGGCCTCAAGGTATTGGCGCACCCCTTCCTTAAGCAGGATGTCGAACCCCAGCGTGGACTTGCCGGAGCCGGACAGGCCGGTAAGGACGACAAGGCGATCCTTCGGGATGGCGACTGTGACGTTCTTCAGGTTGTGCAGCCGGGCGTTGTGAACGACGATCTCAGGTTGCATACAGGCTGTTCTCCACGCGAACGCGGCGCAATCAGGGTGCGCCGGATGACTGATGTGAAACTGATGCAACCCTATTGTAAAACCCTGGTGTGCCGAGGGAGGGTTGGTCAGGTCGAGGCCGGCCCGCGTGCGGCCCTGGCGCGGATGATGTCCTCAACCTCGGCGATCAGGTGCAGTGCGACCCTTTCCTGCTCGGCCAGGGTGGAGAGCCAGCGATCGGCGGCGGAGTACACATCCTCGTCAGGCCGGGGCGTATCGAGCGAGCGGCGGAGGTCCGTCGTGGCCCCGGCCTCAAGCTGGAGCAGCATCCGCAGGAT
>CAZGLU010000521.1:0-3083 GCA_964526095.1 uncultured Anaerolineaceae bacterium
CGCGTCGGCGTGATCCGCGCCTGCGCCACGGCGCTCGTCGCCTGCGTGCCGGGCGGTGTGGTCGGCAGCGCCGTCAGCGTCGGCTGTTCGGTACCGCCCGCGTCCGCCGCCCCGCCCTGTCCATCGACCGGCCCGCTGAATGTGTCCGTCCGCTCCGCCAGCGGGATCGCCTCGCCCATGGCGGTCGCGTCCTCCCCGGTTGCGGCGGTCACATCCGGCGTCGGCGTCACCAGCGCCCCACCGCTCCCCTCCGCCGCGCCGGTCGCGGTGGCCGTCCCCGTCGGGGCCGCGCCCACCGGCGACATCATGCTCGGCAGGTCGGTTGACGGTTCATCGTCGTCGTAGAATTCGAGCCAGAACAGGAGCGCCGCTAACCCGGACGTGATGATCAGGCCGATCAGGAACAGGATGTCCAGTCGGCGTGTCAGGCGGTGCAGGTCGACGCTCACGGCTAGTCCTCCAGCTTCTTCTGCCGCTCGGCCAGCAGACGGGCTTCCTCGATCCATTGCGTGAAGTCCGTCTCACGCATCCGCCAGCGCGGCAGCTTGACGATCGACTGGATCTCCTCCGGCGTCAGCGTAGCCAGTTCCTCGAACGTGTCCACGCCCGCCTCGTACAGCTTGGCCGCGTACACCGGGCCGATCCCCCGGATGTCGGTCAGGCGGTCCCGTCCCGGCGGCACGTGGAGGTTCACCAGCCCCTCGAGCAGCGGGTAAAGTTGTTCCATCAGCCCGGTCGCCCGCTCGATCAACTGGATATGCTCCTGCCGTTCCGTCGCCGCCTCCAGCAGCAGCGTCGCGTTCTCGCTCACCTTCGCGTCGATCTGCGCGGCCAGTGCGGCCTGCGCCTCAAGCCGCTCCTCGAGCGTCGACCCCGTACGCGCCGCCTCGTCCTCAGGTAAGCCCACCGCCGTGACCTGCTCGCGCCACGCGGTCCGCAGTTCGGCCAGTGCGTCCGCCTGCTCGCGCAGCAGGGCCAGCATCGTATCGTACGCCTCGGCTGGCACCATGTCGTCCAGCCGCTTGCTCACCTGCTCGACCCGGATCTCAAGCCGTTCGAGGGCGTTCGCGGGCGCGAGCGTCCGCACCTGCCCGGCGACCACGTCCAGCTTGTCCATCAACGTGACGAGGGAGGATGGCCCATCGTCGTCCTCACCTGTGAGGGTCGCCACCCGCTCGGCCCCGGTGCCATCCCCTGGCGGCAGCAGACTGTCCAGTCGGCTCGCGATCTGGTCGAGCTTCCCTTCGTGGTGTGTCAGCCGGCTGTCAACCCAGCTCAGTTGGGCGGACTGCTCGCTGAGCATCGTTTTGAGCGTCTCGACGGCTTCCGGTTCTACGGGGTCTCGCGCCTCCACCGCAACCGCGTCGGTCTGCCGCTCGATCGTTTCCGCCAGCCGTTCGAGGGCGCTGCGCTGTTCGAGCAGGTCCTCCTTCAGCAGCGAGCGCTCTACCGTGACGGCTGCCTCCGTCGAGGCCGACGCCAGCAGCCGGGGTCGCACGGCGAACACGTACACCAATGCCGTCACCAGCATGGCGAGGAATGCGCCCAATGTGAGCAGTGCAAGCGCCTGGATCATGTCCATCTGGGGGCTCCACGTCAGACTCAGGGTAAGCGCCGGGCCGCACCCGAACCCACGACTGTGATGTTCTTATTATAGTGCAACCCACTTCTGCCGCGAACGACCCCGCCAGGGGTGCATTCCGGCCTGCTGCGCTGGCCTGAAAGGGCTTGCCGCGCTAAGCTTAAGTGGGGCATCATGCCACCCATGTTCAGGTATTCTTGAGCGCGGATCCGGCACGCGCGCTGTGCATGCATCATGCCGGGCACCTTGGGTATTGAGTTTTCCCGCCAGGGCGGGGAGCATCCAACTAGGGAGGTTTTTTTGATGGAGCTTTTTGGTAAGTCTTACACCGCGCAGGAATTAGCGCAGTTGACCGGCACCCTCGACCAGTTGGCCGGGGTGCGCCTCGGTGAGCTGGCCGACGGGAGCGAGCGCGGCGTGCGCGTCGCGGACTTCTACACCGCCGCCGGGCTTGCGTTCACCGTCCTGCTTGACCGGGGTATGGACATCGGCCCCGCCTCGTTCAAGGGCGTCCCGCTGGCCGTGCATTTCGCCGCGCCATACGGCCATCCCGCGTTCTATGAGCCGCAGGGGACCGGATGGCTGCGCACCTTTGCGGGCGGCCTGATGACAGGCGCAGGCATCGCCTGGATGGGCGCTGCCACCGTGGATCGCGGCGAGCAGCTTGGCCTGCATGGCCGCGTGTCGCACATCCCGGCGCGCCATGTCTGCTCAGGCGCGGGCTGGCAGGATGGCGAATACGTGATCTGGGTCGAGGGTCAGGTCCGTGAATCGGTGCTGTTCGGCTACAACCTGCTGCTGAAGCGCCGCATCAGCACGACCCTGAACGGCACGTCGCTCCGCATCGAGGACGAGGTGGTGAACGAGGGCTTCTCGCCAGCCGAGCACATGATGCTCTATCACTGCAACTTCGGCTTCCCCTTCGTCAGCCCGGACAGCCGCGTGGATATCCAGGGTGCCGAGACGACCCCGCGCGACGCTGTGGCCGAGCCTGGCCTCGACCGCTGGTCGCAGTTTGAGCAGCCGCAGCCGGGTTATCAGGAGCAGGTCTTCTTCCACCGGATCCCGCCGGGCGCCGACGGCTTCGCTCAGGCGCGCCTCGTGAACGAAAACCTTGGGATGGCCGCCTACGTCCGCTATCGTGTCGCGGAGCTGCCGATCCTGACGCACTGGAAGATGATGGGCGCGGGCGAGTACGTGTGTGGCCTGGAGCCGGGCACCGCCTTCGTGACGGGCCGCGACAAGGCGCGCGAGGCGGGTCAGGTGACGACGTTGGGGCCGGGCGAGGCCGTACAGTATGTCGTAGAAATCGGCGTCACCGCCCTGTGACCTGCCCGTAGGGGATTCCGTGGCCGGGGTGCTGTCCAGGCGCAGGTTTTTTCGGGTTTATTCCGAAACTTGGCCTTGACTGGCGTTGACCCATATGCTATCATCCTGGCCACGTCAGGGGGCGTAGTGTAGCGGTTAACATGCCGGCCTGTCAAGCCGGAGATCGCGGGTT
>CAZGLU010000522.1:0-3082 GCA_964526095.1 uncultured Anaerolineaceae bacterium
CACCAGCGTGATACGCAGCGGGTCGCCCTCGGCGCCGGGCAGCGCGCCACCCTCAGCCTCCGGCTCCTGCGTCAAAGGCTGATCCAGCGGGATCTCCTCAGTGGCGGCTGGCTCGGCTGCCATTTCCTCGGTCGCTGCCGCTTCCATGGCCGCTTCCTCGGTGGCAACCGGTTCCATCACGGCCTCTTCGGTGGCTTCCATGTCGCCCTCAGCCGGGAGCGCTTCCTCGGTCGCGGCGACCTCGTCAGCCGGTTCCTCGGCGGGGGCCTCCGTCTCCTGGGCCATCGCCACGGCCATACCCTCTTCGGTGGCCGCCGCGTCCGCCGCCATCTCCTCGGTCTCCGCTGGTTCCATGGCCGCTTCCTCGGTCGCTTCCGCCGCGATCTCGGTCAGGACCGGCGCTGGCTCGGTCGCTACCGCGTCCGCTTCCGCCTCTTCCGTCGCCTCGCCCTGGTCCACCTCTTCAACCGGGGTTGGCTCCGCCTCTTCCTCGTCTCCGTCGTCGTCATCGCCGCCGCAGGCTGCCAGAGCCAGTACGGCCACCAGTGCGAGGATCAGCAACGTCCAAAACGCTCTTCGTTTACGCATAGTTTCCACTCCTTGTGGGTCGCTCCCTTTTGTTGTGTGTGCCCAACTGGAGAAAAAAACGAGATGGGTACGTTAATGATGATACACTAATCCACCCTTCCTGACACTTAGCCTTGCCTGAGACTCACCGGTGCCGACGCCCCTGACGCGACCTGCTTGCCCGTGGCGCTTCGATGGTGGTACACTGCGCCGCATCCGGGTCCCGCGTGCGGACCTGGCCCCTTTCTCTAAGTAATGCGAAGGGGTAATGCGAAAGGCGGTTGGTTGTGAGGCTGATCATAGACACCGATGCCGGCGTGGATGACGCGCAAGCGCTGATGATGGCGTTGTGCGATCCGCGCGCCGAGGTGGTGGCGATCACCACGCTGACGGGCAACGTCCACCTTGACCATGTGACGCGCAACGTGCTGACCGTGCTCGACCTGATGGGCGCTGAGGTGCCGGTCTATCGCGGCGCGGAACAGCCGCTGTTGCCCGGCTTCTGGGAGCCGGAGGAGCGCGTGCACGGCGCGGACGGCCTGGGCGGCTACACCCCGCGCGCGTCGAGTGATGGTCGGCTGGAGCCGGAGCAGGCGGCGCTCGCCCTGGTGCGGCTGGCCGACGAAATGCCCGGCGAACTGACGCTCGTCGCCCTCGGCCCGCTGACCAACGTCGCTCTCGCCTGCTGCCTGGACCCGACCTTCCCGCGGAAGATCCGCGTGTTCACGTTCATGGGTGGCACGATCTCGGCCTTCGGCAACACGAAGAACGTCAGCGCGGAGTTCAACCTCTACTGCGACCCGGAGGCGGCCCATATCGTGCTGAGCGCCTTCCCGGAAGCTACCATGCTTTCGTGGGAAACGACCGTCAAGCACCCGTTCACCTGGGAGCAGTACGAGGCGCTGGCCGCCCTGCCCGGCGAGCGCGCCCGGTTCTTCCGTGAGACGACGCGCCTCTCGGTCGATCTCATCCGCAACCAGTACAGGTTCCCCGGCTTCCTGCTGCCTGACCCGCTGGCGATGGCGATCACGCTCGATCCGGCGCTGGCCGTGGAGGTCGAGCAGCGTTACGTCGCCGTTGAGCTGGCCGGGACGAGGACGCGCGGCCAGACGGTGATCGATCATCTGGGCTTGCTGGGCCGCCCGCCGAACGTGCGCATCGTCACGACGGTGGACACCGGCGGCGTCTACGCCCTGTACGAGCGGATGCTCGCCTGACGTCCGGCGGGCCTGCGCGGTGCCACGCGACGCGATCGATCGGACGGCCCCGGCCCTGCGCCCGGCCCTCGAAGGGTTGCCCGCCCTGCACGACCTCGACGCGCTTTGGGCGCCGCTGCGCCGCCTGCTGGCCGCACCGGCACCCTCCGGCGGGGCGGCTCTGCCCGGCGGCGTGGGGGACGTGATCGCCGCACTGGCTGGGGAGTTAGGCCTGCCTGGTCGCGCGTGGCTGGCGCTGCCCGGCACAGGGGATCTCGCGCTCGCGCTCGGCGCGGACCGGCCCGCCCCGGACGTAGTCATCGTCGCCCACATGGACCGCCCCTCCTACCGTGTGGCCGCCCTCGACGCGGGCGCGCTGTACCCTATCTGCGCAAACCGCTTCCCGCCCGGCGAGTATCGCGCCCCGGCCCAGGCCGTGCGCTTCGCGGACGGGCGGCTGGTCGTCGGGGCGCGCGGCACGCTCGTGTCGCGCCGCGCCGGGGATGACGACGCCCTGCATTTCGAGGTGGAGCAGGGCACGCTGGACTGGGCTGACACGGTGCTGCTCGACGCGCCGCCCGCGCGATCCGGCGAGGTCGTCACCTCGAGCGGCCTGGACAACAGCCTCGGCGTGCTGGTCGCGCTCCTGGCCGCCGCCGCGCTGGCCGCCGTGGAGGACGTGCTGATCGCGGCGTCACGGCGCTGCGTGGTCGTCTTCACCGATCAGGAGGAGGGGCCGCCCGATGCCTTCTTCGGGCACGGCGCGGCGCGGCTGGCACATGTGCTGCCGCTGCCCACTCGCGGCTGCATCGTGGTGGACGGGCACAACCCCGGCGACCCGGCGCCGCGCATCGGGCACGGGGTCAGCGTGGCGAGCGCATCCGGCTGGGGGCGCGGCTCGATCGTCCCGCCGCATTACCAGGCGCTCGCGCACGACCTCGCGGATGGCCTCAACCGCATCCGCCCCGGCACGGTGCAGTTCGGGCGCAGCAGGCTCTCCCGCAGCGACGACATGGCCTTGAGCCGCTGGGCGCGGGTGGTGTGCCTGTGTGGCCCCCCGTTGGCCCACGCCCACACCGCCAGGGAAAAGGCCTCCCTGCGCGACGTGCAGAGCGCGGCGTGGTGGCTGGCGTACCTCGTCGCGGCGGCGCTGCCGCTGGCCCCGGACCTGCTCCCCCGCTACGCGCTCGACCGCTGAGGCGTATCGTGCGCTCCGGCTCGCGCGAGCGCACGGCAGGGGAATACGGTCCGCCTTACTATCCGTGCGTTTCGCCCCTCTCCAACTTGATTGGAGAGGGGCAGCGAGCGAAAGCGAGCGG
>CAZGLU010000523.1:0-3082 GCA_964526095.1 uncultured Anaerolineaceae bacterium
ATCTACACCCTATCCTACAACTCTTTCCCTACACGACGCTCTTCCGATCTGTCCTGGCTGCCGGTGGCGATGGCGCTCGATTGGGTCAGGCCGCCGCGCCTGCAAAATTCGCCCTCGTTCCACTACGTCCATTCCGATCAGTGGCGCTATGAGGGCGACTTTGGCGCGCTGGTCCCGGTCGGTGATTCCGATCACCCGGTTGCGCAGGGCCACACGCTGGACATGCAGCGTCGCGCCGTGCGCTCGGGTTGGCTGCCGTTTTTTCCGCAGTTCAACCGCAGCTCGCTGGAGCTGGCGCGCGAGGCCGAGGCCGCCGGTGCGACCACGCCGGACGCGGTCCGGCAGTGGGTGGTCGAGCAACTGCAAAGCGGCGCCCTGCGCTTCGCCGTCGATGATCCCGACGCGCCGGAAAACTGGCCGCGCACGTGGTTCATCTGGCGCGGTAACGCGCTGCAATCCAGCGCGAAGGGGCACGAATACTTCCTCCGCCACTACCTCGGCACGCATACCAACGCGATCGCGGACGAGGTTGCCGGGGAGGGGCAGGGGCCGGTGGGCAAGCTCGACCTGGTGGTCGATATCAACTTCCGCATGGACACCTCGGCGCTGTATTCGGATATCGTGCTGCCCGCCGCAACCTGGTACGAGAAGAACGATCTCAACTCGACGGACCTGCACTCGTATATCCACCCGCTGTCGGAGGTCGTGCCGCCGTGTTGGGAATCGCGCAGCGACTGGGACATCTTCAAAGCGTTTGCCGGGAAGATCGGCGAGCTGGCCGCGCAGCATTTCCCCGAGCCGGTGCGCGATCTCGTTGCCGTGCCGCTCCAGCACGATACGCCCGCCGAAATGGCGCAGCTTGAGATCAAGGATTGGGCGGCGGGCGAGTGTGATCCCATCCCTGGGAAGACCATGCCAGATTTCGTCGTCGTCGAGCGGGATTACCCCAACCTTCTGGCGCACTTTGTCGCGCTGGGGCCGAACGTGCGGGCGCACGGCATCGGCGTGCATGGCCTGAGCTGGCCGGTGGACGACCTGTATGACGAGCTGATTGAAGCTGGCCGGTCGGTGCGATGGAACGGCGCGTGTTACCCCTCGCTCGAGGATGCCAGGGATGCCGCCAACGCGATCTTACACCTCGCCCCCGAGACCAACGGCGAGAGCGCCTACCGTGCCTTCCTGGCCGAGGAACGCAAGGTCGGCCTGCCGCTGGCGGATCTGGCGGAGAAGACGCGCGGCATCCGCCTCACCTTCGACGATCTGACCCGGCAGCCGCGCCGCCTGCTGACCACCCCCGTATGGTCCGGCATCGTCAATGAGGGGCGCGCCTATTCCGCATATTGCCTGAACGTCGAGCGGTTGGTGCCCTGGCGCACGCTGACCGGGCGCCAGCACTTCTACCTGGACCACGAAGGCTATATCGCGTTTGGCGAGCATCTCCCGACCTACAAGCCCAAGATCGACCCGCAGGCATACGGGGACATCGTCAAGACCGGGGCCGTCGAGGGATCGATCATGCTCAACTACCTGACGCCCCATGGCAAGTGGCACATCCACAGCACCTATTCCGACAACTTGCGGATGCTCACCCTCTCGCGCGGGGTCGAGCCGTTCTGGATGAATACCGAGGATGCGGCCGCGATCGGGGTCGAGGACAACGACTGGGTGGAGATCGTGAACGATCATGGCGTGGTGGTCACCCGCGCGATCGTCACGGCACGCCTCCCGCGCGGCATCTGCTTCATCTACCACGCCACCGAGCGCACGCTTGCCGTGCCGAAGTCCCCACAGCGCGGCAACCGGCGGGCAGGCGCCCATAACAGCCTGACCCGCACCCGCCTGAAACCGAACCTCATGTTGGGCGGCTACGGCCAGTTTACCTATGGCTTCAACTATTGGGGACCGACCGGCGTCAACCGGGACACGTTCGTGTTGGTACGCAAACTCGAAGGCGAGCCGCGCTGGTAGCGCCGCGAAAGGACAGGCACCGTGAAGATCCAAGCGCAAGTGTCGATGGTGTTCCACCTGGACAAATGTATCGGCTGCCACACGTGCAGCGTCGCTTGCAAGAACATCTGGACCGACCGCAAGGGCGCGGAATATATGTGGTGGAACAACGTTGAAACCAAGCCCGGCACCGGGTACCCCGTCCAGTGGGAGGATCAGGACCGGTATAAGGGCGGCTGGCAGAAGAAGCCGGATAACGGCTCGGTCGAGCTGAGGATGAACGGACGGCTCGGGATGTTGCGCAACATCTTCTTCAACCCGAACCTGCCCACGCTCGATGATTACTATGAACCCTGGACTTATGAATACGACAACCTGACCAACGCGCCCGCTGGCGACGATCAGCCGACGGCGCGCCCCGTCTCCATGATCACCGGGCAGCCGTTGGACATCCAGCGCGGCCCCAACTGGGACGACGACCTGAGCGGCTCGCAGGTCTACGCCGCCAACGACCCGAACCTGGCCGATCTGAGCGACGACGAGCGCGAGATGCTGTTTGAGATCGAGCGGCTGGTGTTCTTCTACCTGCCGCGCGTCTGCAACCACTGTCTGAACGCGGGTTGTGCGGCGGCCTGCCCGTCCGGCGCGATCTACAAGCGCGGCGAGGACGGTATCGTTCTCGTTAACCAGGATCGCTGTCGGGGCTGGCGCATGTGCGTCACGGCCTGCCCCTATAAAAAGGTGTACTACAACTGGTCCACCGGCAAGTCCGAGAAGTGCATCCTGTGTTACCCCCGCCTGGAGACGGGTCAGGCCCCGGCGTGCTTCCACTCGTGCGTGGGGCGCATCCGCTATATGGGCGTACTGCTCTACGACGCCGACCGCATCAATGAGGCAGTCGGGGTGGCGGATGCGGACCTGGTAGCGGCGCAGCGCGCGATCATCATGGACCCGCACGACCCGGCGGTGATCGCGTCCGCCAGGGAGAACGGCGTGCCGCAAGCCATGATCGACGCGGCGCAGCGCTCGCCGGTGTACCGCTTCGTGAAGGAATGGGGGTTGGCCCTGCCGCTGCATCCCGAATTCCGCACGCTGCCCATGCTGTTCTACGTCCCGCCGATGCTGCCGATCCAGG
>CAZGLU010000524.1:0-3082 GCA_964526095.1 uncultured Anaerolineaceae bacterium
TGCGCGCCGAACGACATCAGCGCGTCTACGCGCACCGACGCCGTGACGATCTGCGGCAGCATATCCAGGATCTCAGCGTGGACCTCGTCCAGCCGCCGGTTACGGATCAGCGCCGCCGCCGCGCGGCTGTGCCCCCCGCCGCCGAAGTGCCCCGCGACCTGCGACACGTCGATATCGTCGGTGGTCCCGCGTGCCACCAACTGGATGTCGCCGTTCAGCGCCACCAGCACGAACACCGCGCCGGGGTCGTACAGCTCGCGCAGCTTGTGCGCCAGGGTCGCGATCTCGTCCACCGGCTGCTTCGTCGTCGCACGGGCCACCACGATCGCGTGCCCGTTGACGGTGTGGATCTCGGCGTGCTCGATCAACCGCTCGTACAGTTCACGCTGCTCTGGCACAAGCGGGTGTTGCAGGAACTCGCGCACCGCATCCAGGTCGGCGCCCTGTTCCAGCAGCCAGGCCGCGCAGCGGATATCTCGCGGCGTCGTCGTGCCGTACAGCAGCGAGCCGGTGTCCTCGTAGATGCCGAGCATGAGCAGCGTCGCTTCCAGCGGCTCGATGAGGAGGCCCCGCGCGTGCATCCGCTCGACGAGCAGCGTCGTCGTCGCGCCGACCAGTTCGCCGTTGAACTGCTGGTGCGGGGCCAGCTCGCGCGTGAGCGGGTGATGGTCGATGAACAGCAGCGGCGTGTCGCGCTGCATCCCGCGCACCGTCGAAAAGCCCTGCGTATCGACGATCGTCACGTGCTCCAACGCCTGCCCGCGCTTGAGGTCGTCCGGGTGCAGGAACGGGAACGCCCCCGCGTACAGGTTCAGGAAGTGCTCCACGTTGCGGTTGACGCGCCGGGGCAGCACCGGCGTGGCGTCGGGGTCCAGCCGATGCGCGGCCCACAGCGACGCGATGGCGTCAAAATCGGCGTTGTCGTGCGTGAGGATCAGCTTCACGAATGCCTGCTTTTACTACAGCGCACGTTGTTACCCCAGGGCGTCCCACACGGCCAGCTTGGCCCGTACGCGCCGGATCACCTCGTCGGTGAACTCGGTGGTCGAGGCGTGGCCGCCCAGGTCGGCAGTGCGGATGCCGTCGTAGACCGTTTCCAATGCGGCCTCCCGGATCGCCCGCGAAACGCGCTGCACCGGCTCCGCCTCGATGTAGGTCAGCAGCGCAGCCCCCGCCAGGATCATCGCCATCGGGTTTGCGACATTCTTGCCCTGCAACGAGGGCGCGGTCCCATGCGGCGCCTCCGCGATCACCGCGCGGAGGTCCAGATCGTCGTTAAAGCTCAGCACCAGCGACTCCGATCCGGCGATCGTGCCGAACATCTTCAGCACGAGGTCGCTCATACTGTCGCCGTCGCGGTTCAGGGTCGGGATCGCCAGGCTTTCGCCGGTCGTCTCCAGCAGCAGCGCGTAGGTCGCATCGATCAACTGCGGGTCATAGCGGACGGAAGGATAGCGCTGCGCGGCGGCGTCCAGCTCCTCCTTGAACATGCCCTCATACACCGGGCTGACGGTGTACTTCGGCCCGCCGAAGACCTTGGCCCCTGTGCGCTGCGCGTAGCGGAAGGTGTATTCCGCGACGATCCGGCACGTGCGGCGCTCCATCTTCTCGGTGCGGTAGGCGACCTCGTTCAAGCCCTCGCCCTCGCGCCACTCCTTCGCGCCGTATGCGCCGTCGACCGCCGTGCGGATAACTGCGATCGGTGCATGGACGCCCGCGATCGGCTGCATCGGCGGGATGCGTCGCCCCACCCGCAGGATCACCTGCGCGTCGATTGCCTCACGCAGCAGCGCGTTCGGGCTGCCGACGTCGTCCGGATTGCCGGGCGTGATGGTCGCCGCCTTCAAGCCGAACCGGTGCGCGATGACCGCCTCCGCCGCGTCAAACACCACCTTGTTCTGCGTCGCACGCCGGTTCTCCAACGACAGGTCGAACGTCATGAAGTCGATGCCCAGCGGTCGAACGAATGGCTCCAGCACGCGCAGGGCCTCGTCCAGCAGCTCCTGCCCGGTCTGGTCACCCTGCAAGACGACGATCGTATCGTTCACGGTCGGATGCTTCCTTTCCATCGTGGGGAGCAGGCATGGTCCTCTTTACCGTAGAGTTTAGCGGGCGCCGCGCGGTGTTTCCAACTTCGCCGCGCCACGCGGGTGTCGCTCAGACCTCACCCCCCGTCCCCCTCTCCAGTCGGGGCTGGAGGGGGAAGAAACCGTAGGAGCGGGGTTGCAATCGCGCCCGTTCCCAAACCCGCCCTCGGCTCCCCCCGCCCGGTCATTCCACGTGCCCGGACTCAACCGCACGCCCCGCTGCTAACCCGCCACCTCCGCGACGAGCCAGACCAGCGCCGCGACGTTCGCGATCAACATGAAGCCGAGCTGCACGCGCCCGCTGAGGTCGATCGCCGCCGTGCCGCGCATGTCGGTGCCGGGCCGGTACAGCCACAGCAGCGGCAGCATGACCAGCGGCACCAGCGCCAGCCAAATGGGCCACAGCCCCAGCAGGGCCGTCGTCAGCAGGCAGACCCCGGCGGCCAGCAGCGCGGCGTACATCAGCGCCTGCGTCGCCCGCCGCCCGGCGAAGCTCGCGGTATTGCGCAGCCCGGCGGCGCGGTCCATGTCGAAGTCGCGCGCCTGGTTGTAAAGCTGCCCGTAGACGGAGATCAGCCCCACGCCCAGCGCCACGAGCCACACGCGCCCCGGCGCAGTGTCGTAGGCGAAGTAGCCCGCCAGGAACAGCAGCGCACTCAGCATCAGCGCGTGGGAGATCGCGTCCACGACCGGCAGCGCCTTGAGCCGCACCGCGCGCCACGAGTAGAGGTAGGCGAGCGCCACGGTTAGCGCGCCCGTCCAGAAGGCGGCGCTGCTGGCCCAGGCGTACAGCGCCAGCGCCAGCGCGGACAGGGTGAACGACGCGAGCCACCCCTCGCGCGGCGTGACCTCGCCCATCGTGACCGGGTTACGTGCGGCGCGGTGCGCCTCGCGGGCGTCGTCCGGCGCGTCTTCGACGTCGTTGACCATAAACGCCACCGTCACGGCCAGGACGTTCGCCAGCGTGTCGGTCAGCACGTGCCCGTCGAGCGCCA
>CAZGLU010000525.1:0-3077 GCA_964526095.1 uncultured Anaerolineaceae bacterium
CACCCTATCCTACACTCTTTCCCTACACGACGCTCTTCCGATCTCCGCCCGCGCCTCAGGCGCCGATCACCAGCCAGTCGGCGGCGGGGGTGGTCCCCCTGCGCTCGCTGCCGGGGCAGAGCAGCCGGGTGACGGGCCTCGCCTTCACCCCGGATGGCGGCCTGCTGGCGACCGGCACGGCGAACGGCGCGATCCGCCTGTGGGACCCGGCCACCGGCCAGCAGACCCAGGACTTGCAGAACCCCGGCAACCGCGTCAACGACATCGCGATCAGCGCCGACGGATCGTGGCTGGCGGCGGGCGGCAACGACCCTGTGGTGCGCCTGTGGAACATGGACACCGGCGCCGTCGCCCAGCCACTGACCGGGGCGCAGGGCGCGATCACCGCCGTCGCCTTCAGCCCGGCGGGTAACCTCGTCGCGGCGGGCAGCGACGACGGCAACGTGTACGTGTGGGATGTCGGCTCCGGCCAGCGACAGGCCACCTTCCAGGGCCACGCCTCGTATGTGACCTCCGTCGCCTTCAGCCCGGATGGCACGCTGCTGGCGAGCGGCAGCGAGGACGACACGATCCGGCTCTGGCGCGTCCTTTCCGGCGCGGAGGAGGCCGTGCTGCAAGGGCATGAGGGCAATGTGACGGCGGTCGCGTTCAGCCCGGACGGCGCGCTGCTGGCCTCGGCGGGTGCGGACCGCACCGTGCGCCTGTGGGACGTCGCGACGCACGCCGCCAGCGCCACGCTCGACGGGCACGCGGAGAACCTGTATGCGGTCGCGTTCAGCCCGGATGGCAGCGTGCTGGCCTCGGCCTCCGGCGGGATCGAGGACAACACCGTGCGCCTGTGGAACGTCGCCCAGCGCGCGGAGATCCGCGCCATCGAGACGCCGGGTCCGGCGGAGGTCGTCGCCTTCAGTCCGGACGGGCAGGTGTTGGCCGTCGGCGGTGACCCGGCCTACCTGACGCTGTACGCGGTCACGGGGAGCGGGCAGGAGGCGCCCCCGGCCGGTCCGGCTGAAACGTCCCCGCCCGCGCCGCCGTTGGACCCGCCCGCCACGCTCGATGCGGGCACCGGCGCCGTCGAGGGGGCCGGAGGCACGGTGTCGGGCGCGACGTGCAGCCTGACCACGCGCCTGGGGCAGGTCAACGTGCGCTCCGGGCCGGGCACGGGCTTTGAGGCCTTGCGCGCGCTGGACGCGGATGTGACCGTCCAGGTGGACGGCTGGGCGCAGGACTCGGAGCGGTTTACATGGTGGCATCTGGTCGATGGCGGCTGGGTCCGCAGCGACCTGTTCGACGGTATCCCAGACCCGTGTTATGACCTGCCGCCCGTGGTGCCGTAGCAGCGGCCCGCGACGCGGTATGACGGAGCAATCGTGACGCATCTTTACCAGGGAGGAACATCATGGCACAAACGATCCGGTGGGGTGTACTGAGCACGGCGCGCCACGCGCGGGGGACGGTGATCCCGGCGATCCAGGCGGCGCAGGATGCGGAGGTGGTGGCGGTCGCCAGCCGTGACGGGGAGCGGGCGCGCGCCTTCGCGGACGCGCTGGGCATCCCGACGGCCTACGGCTCCTATGAGGAGCTGCTGGCCGATCCGCAGGTGGACGCGATCTACATCCCCTTGCCGAACCACCTGCACGCGCCCTGGTCGATCCGCGCGGCGGAGGCTGGCAAGCATGTGCTGTGCGAGAAACCGATCGCGCTCAACGCCGCCGAGGCCGAGGAGATGGCCGCCGCCTTCGAGCGGGCCGGGCGGGTATTGGCCGAGGCGTTCCAGTGGCGGCACCATCCCCAGGGCCTGCGCGTCCGCGAGCTGGTGCAGGAGGGCGCGATCGGGGACGTGAAGCTGATCGACGCCGGTTTCAGCTTCACGCTGGAGGATACCGGGGATGTGCGTTGGGACCCGGAGATGGGCGGCGGCGCGCTGTACGACCTCGGCTGCTACCCGATCTCCCTGGTGCGCTTCATCGCCGGGGCCGAGCCGGTGGCCGTGACCGCGCAGATCCGCTGGCACTCGTCCGGCGTCGATGAGGCGGTGGTCGCCACGCTGGAGTTCCCCGGCGGCGTGCTGTCGCATATCAACTGCTCGTTCGCGATGCCGCTGCGCCGCTATTTTGAGGTCGTCGGGACCGGCGGCTCGCTGTACGTCAACCGTGGCTACAACCCGAAGGGCGACACGCCGGACGAGATCGTGCGTTACGGCGCGGACCGCGTCGAACAGGAGCGCATCGCGCTGCCGCAGCAGAACTCCTACGTGCTCATGGTCGAGGACTTCGGCCGGGCCGTGCGCGGCGAGGCGCCGCAGCGCTTTACGCCGCAGGACGCCGTGGCGAACATGCGCGTGATCGACGCCATCTTCCGCGCCGCGCGTGAGGGCGTGCGCGTCGAGGTCGCGTCCTAGCGGGCGCGTGCCAGAGTGAATTGCGGGGGCGGGCGTTCGCGCCCGCCCCGCCCTGAATGGACCGTGGTTTGCAGCACCTGAAAAGCATGCCGATGACCGGTGAACCTGTTCCCGTATCTTCTGCGTCCGACCCGCTGGCCGGGCAGCATGTCGTCGTGCTGGGCCTCGCGCGGCAGGGCATGGCGCTGGCGCGCTGGCTCCCGACCGTCGGCGCCCGCGTGACCGTTTCCGACAGCCGTCCCGCCGAGAAGCTGGCGGCGGAGGTCGCCGCGCTGGAGGGCGTGCCGGCCCGGTTTGTGCTGGGCGGCCATCCCCCGGAGCTGCTCGACGGCTGCGACCTGCTGTGCCTCAGTGGGGGTGTCCCGGCCACGCTGCCGATCGTGCAGGCGGCGCGGGAGCGCGGCATCCCCGTGACCAATGACGCGCAGTTGTTCCTGGAACGCTGCCCGGCGCCGGTTCTGGGCATCACCGGCAGCGCGGGCAAGACGACGACCACGGCACTCGTCGGCGCGATGGGCCGCGCGTCGGGCCGTCAGACGTGGGTCGGCGGCAACATCGGGGAGGTGCTGCTCGACGTGCTGCCGCAGATCGGACCGCGCGACCTCGTCGTGATGGAGTTGAGCAGCTTCCAGATCGGAAGAGCGTCGTGTAGGGAAAGAGTGTAGGATAGGGTGTA
>CAZGLU010000526.1:0-3074 GCA_964526095.1 uncultured Anaerolineaceae bacterium
CCACGCACAGGTCAGCCTCGCGCAGCACCCGCATGAATTCGGGGTCGCCCTGAGCGATCATGACGAACTCCGGGCTGACGGTGCAGATCTGGTGCAGGCCGTCCCCGGCGGCGACCCACGCGGCGATGCGGTCGAGCATGCCCTCGAATGTGACCGCGTCCACCGGGACGCCCAGGATGCGCAGGCGGTCGTCGTGACCGGCCAACCGTCCTTCCGTCACCGCGTGCCGACTCCTTCACTGCGCCATGCCGGTAACTCGCGTGGATTGTACCGTGAGGGGCCGGATTTGGTCCAGCGCGTCGCCTGGACGAATAGCCGGTGGCTCACTATAATTTACATTATGATGACACACGCCGACTTCTATCACCCGGATCGGGTCGGGCAACTGTACGTGCCGGATGTCGCTGCGGCGGCGGCGGCTGGCCGCGCGGCCGGGCTGCGCCCCGCCGACGAGGACGACGAGCAGATCGCGCTGCTGCTGGTCGATCCCAGGTGGACTTCGTGCATGTCGATGGGGCGCTGAGCGTGCCCGGCGCCGTGGACGACACACGCCGCACGATCGCGTGGCTGCTGCGCCATGCGGACCGGATCTCGGCGGTCGCGGCGTCGTTGGACAGCCACATCCCGCTCCAGATCTTTTTCCCAACCTGGTGGGTGGACGAGCAGGGCCAACACCCGAAGCCGTACACGCCGATCACGTGTGACGAAGTGGACGGGGGGCGGTGGATCCCGCTGTATGAACCGGCCTGGTCGCGGCGCTACGTGCATCAGTTGGAGACGGAAGCGCGCAAGCAGTTGATGATCTGGCCGTTTCACACGATGATCGGCACGCCGGGCCATGCCATCACCCCGGCGTTGTACGAAGCGATCATGTACCACGCGGCGGCGCGGCAGTCGCAGCCGACCTTCGTCACCAAAGGCTCGATCCCCAAGACCGAGTATTACTCCCTGCTGGAGCCGGAAGTCACCGTGCCGGACGAGCCGGGCGGCGAATTGAACGTTCAGTTCCTCGACCTGCTGGACGATTACGACCGCATCTACGTGGCGGGGCAGGCCAAGAGCCACTGTGTTTTGGAAACGCTGCGCTCGGTGCTGGTCTACTTCCGCGACAAGCCGGAGCAGATCAAGAAGTGGCATGTGCTGGTGGACTGCACCTCGTCGGTCAGCCACCCGGAGATCGACTTCGACGCGATGGCGAACCGCACGCTGGAGGAGTACGCCCAGCGCGGCGTGCGGCTGGTGCGCTCGACCGACCCGCTGGACTGAGCCGAACGACCCCCCTTTTGATAGACAGACCTCCCCCCCCGGCCCCCTCTCCAATCAAGTTGGAGAGGGGAGAAAAGCCCGTAGGGGCGGGTTTCCAAACCCGCCCGGACTATAGAAACGAACCGCGCCTAATAGGGACCATCTCCCGTGATGCCCATTTGCATGAGGGATACGGGCAACAGCGCATTACGTGCTTCAGGGCGTGAGCTTCTCGATGATCACCAGATGGGACAGGCCGAAGACGCGCAGCGGAGTGCGCTCCAGCGTGTAGAGGACCGCGCGCAGGACGCGGCCCAGACGTGGGAAGCGGGCGATGATGTTGTCGTAGCCGCCGAAGATGCGCGTGTGGTGGACGATGCGCACGGGCAGCCCGTCGAACAGGCGGCGGACCCCACGCGCCGAGTAGGTACGCACGTGGGGCGCGAGGCGGTTCCGCCAGCGGTCCGGCAGGTAATTGATCAGCGGCGTGTTGCCGAAATGGTAGACGCCCTTCCAGTAGTGGCCGTGCTGTTCGACCGGGTACCAGCGGTTGGGGCAGAACAGCACGATCCGCCCGCCGGGCTTGAGCACACGGACCATCTCGCGGGCGGCGGCGCGGTCGTCCTGCACATGCTCGATGACCTCATTGGACAGGATCGTGTCGAACAGATCGGCGCGGTAGGGCAGGGCCTCGGCGGCGGCGACAAGGGCGTGCGGCGTCTCCTCGCGGGCGGCGCGGGCGCGGTCCAGCTCGAGGTCGAACGCCTCGACGTGGGGCGAGTAGCGGCGGCGGAACTGGCTGCTGTAGGCGCCGAGGCCGCAGCCGGCCTCCAGGATGCGGGCGTCGTGGAGGGCCGCCCATTTTGCGATCATCTCCAGGCGGCGCTCCTGGCCGCTGCGCCACACGTAGCTTGGCTCGCCGCGCAGGGCGGCCCGGTCCGACGGTTGGTGAACGGTCATGGGCGTCCTCAGCCAGCGGCGCGATCACGGACGCGCGCCATCAGGTAGGAGTCGGTGTAGGCACCCTCGCGGAACGCATAGGCGCGGAGCGTGCCCTCGACCTCAAAGCCGAACTTGTGGTAGAGCGCGAGGGCCGGGGCGTTGTCGGGGTAGACCTCCAACTCGACGCGGTGGCAGTCCAGCCAGTTGTCGGCCAAGTCGAGGGCGGCCTCCATCAGCGCGGAGCCGACCCCGCGCCCGTGGTAGTCCGGATGGACCATCATGCCCAGGGATGCGACATGCGCCTGACGCCCGCTGTGGAGGGCCAGGCCAAGCAGTCCGATGACCTGTCCATCGAGCACGGCGACGAGGGAGTGAAAGTCCGGCGGCGGGTTCTCCAGGCGATCGCGGATGGCGTCACGGGACTGGTACGGGATCTGGAGCGTGTTGCGGATCACCGTCGGGTCCGTGTACAACACGGCGAGGTCCTCCCAATCCTCCGCCTCGGTGCCGCGCACCAGCACGTTCAGCGGGCGGGCGGCCCGACGGGATGCGCTCGGCGGCGCCTCGGGCACAGGGGCCGGTTGGGGATCGACCCCACGCACGCGGGCGAGCAGGAGCGCGTCGTCATAGCGCCCGTTGCGGATGGCGTAGCCGCGCAGGCGTGCCTCCTGCTCGAACCCGAGCGCCTCCAGGGCTGCCACGCGGGCGGCGTCGTCTGCGAAGACCGCGAACTCAACGCGCCGCAAGCCGAGCCAGTTATCCGTGAGGTCGAGGGCGGCCTCGAACAGCCGCGTTTCAACGTCGGTGGCGTGATAGTCCGGGAGCAGCAGCACGCGCAGGATCGCGCTGTGCCGCTGACGACGGGACCGGCGTTCGAGCCAGGCGAC
>CAZGLU010000527.1:0-2631 GCA_964526095.1 uncultured Anaerolineaceae bacterium
GGCAAGCGGGGTTTGAGATCGTCTTGTGGGAAGATCACACCGACGCGCTCAAGGCTTTCACCGCACAGCTTCTTTTCGCGCACGGCTCGTGGGAGGGGTTTTGGTGCACGGCGACGAACGCGCGTCCGGGCCAGGTTCGACAGGCGGTGACAGGGGCCAGGCCGGGGTATTTCATGCTGGTCGCAGAGCGGAGAACAACCGATGGATGAACTGGAGCGCATGCAAGAACTGAAGCAGCAGGGTTTTTATTGCAGCCAGATCCTCGTGATGTTGGGGCTGGAAGCGCAGGGCAAACAAAACCCCGACCTGGTCAGGGCGATGCAAGGGCTGGCAGGCGGACTCGGCTTTTCCGGCGACACCTGCGGCGCACTGACCGGCGGCGCCTGCCTCCTGGGGCTGTATGCGGGCAAAGGGCTGCCGGAAGAACCGGAGGCGCTGCACCTGGACTTCATGATCCGCGAGCTGGTGGAATGGTTTAAGGACGGGTTCGGCCAGGAGTACGGCGGCATCCGGTGCGAGAACATCCTCAGCGGGAACCCCAAGAACCAGCCGCTGCGCTGCCCGACGATCGTGGCGGGCACATTCCAGCAAATCAAGGAGATCCTCGTCGCCAACGGCTACGACCTGGCGGGAAGCTTAGAATGAGCGAGATCCTGGGGCGCACGGAAAGCGTCTGCCCGGAATGCCTCGAACGGATCCCGGCGGAGCGCGTGGCGGAAGGCGAGCAGGTTTACCTCCGAAAGACCTGCCCGCAGCACGGGACCTTCCAGACGATCGTATGGCGGGGCGCGCCCGCGTTGGGGTCGTGGGTGCGGCCCAAAACGCCAGCCTATCCGCGCAACCCGGCGACGGCGGTCGAGCGCGGCTGCCCATTCGACTGTGGCCTGTGCCCCGATCACCGGCAGCATACCTGCACCGCGCTGCTGGAAGTGACGCAACGCTGCGACCTGCGGTGCCCGGTCTGCTTTGCGAACGCGGGCGGCCCGGCCGAACGGGACCCGCAACTGACGGTGATCGAAACGTGGTATCAAAGCCTGCTGCAGGCCGGGGGGCCGTACAACGTCCAGTTGTCGGGCGGCGAGCCGTGCGTGCGCGACGATCTACCGGAGATCGCGGCGCTGGGCCGCTCGCTCGGCTTCCGGTTCATCCAGGTCAACACCAACGGCCTGCGCCTGGGCCGAGACATCTCGTTCGCGGAACGGCTCAAAAAGGCGGGGGTCGTGTCGTGCTTCCTGCAATTCGACGGCCTCGACGACGCGATCTATATCGCGCTGCGCGGCCAGCCGCTTTTGGAGCAGAAACGGCGGGCGATCGAGGTCTGCTCCCAGGTCGGGATCGGCGTGATCCTGGTTCCGACCCTGGTCCCAGGGGTGAACACGCACCAGATCGGCGCGATCATCGAGTTCGCGCTGCGCCACGCGCCCACAGTGCGGGGCGTGCACTTCCAGCCGATCAGCTACTTCGGGCGCTACCCGCAGACGCCCGGCGATCAGGCCCGCTTCACGATCCCGGAAACCATCCGCGCGATCGAGGAACAGACCGGGGGGCGCATCCGGGCGGAGCACCTCAAACCATCGGGCTGTGAAAACGCGTGGTGCTCGTTTCACGGGAACTTCGTGAAGATGGAGGATGGCGAGCTGCGGCCCTGGGTCACGACCCCGACGCAACAGGCGTGCTGCGGGCCGGAATCAGGTGAGCAGGGGTCAGCGAAGTCGCGCCAGTTCGTGGCCCAATTCTGGTCCGCGCCGCCGGAAGAAAAACGGGTCCCGGTGCAGCAGGGACCCAGCCTGGGGGGTTGGGACAGCTTCCTCGACCGGGTGAGGACCCACACCCTGTGCCTGTCGGGGATGGCCTTCCAGGATGCGTGGACGCTCGACCTGGAGCGCCTCCGAGACTGCTGCATCCATACCGTCAGCCCAGACGGACGGCTGATCCCGTTCTGCGCCTATAACCTGACCTCCCGCGAGGGCGTCCCACTGTACCGGAACAACGCGAAGGCATGACGCCCCTGACCCCGCTCGACCCCTGGATCGCCGGGAAGATCGGCTGCGCACGCCTGAGCCGATCCGCTCTGGCGGCTTACCAACTCCAAAAAGTCCGCGAGACGCTGAGCCTGATCCGGAAAAAAAGCCCGTTCTACCGTCGCCACCTGGCGCACTGCCCGCCCGAACTCGCCTCCCTCGATGCGCTTGAGCAGTTCCCGTTCACGACCGCCGACGACCTGCGCCAACAGCCGTACCACTTTTTGTGCGTCCCGCAGCGCGCGATCAGCCGGGTGGTGACGCTGAACACGTCGGGAACGACCGGTGCACCAAAACGCATCTTCCAGACGGCTGAGGACCAGGAACTCACGCTCGACTTTTTCCACGTCGGCATGTCTACGTTCGTCTCGCCCGGCGAGCGCGTGCTGATCCTGCTGCCGGGGGAGCGTTCGGGCAGCGTGGGCGATCTGCTGGCGACCGCGCTAGCACGGCTGGGCGCGGTCGGGCTGAAGCACGGCCCTGTCCGCGACGTGGCGGAGGCCGTGGGGCGCTTGAAGGCGGAGGAGGTCCACTGCATTGTGGGCGCCCCCACGCACGTGCTGGCCCTGGCGCTGACCGCGCCTGACGTCCAACTCAAGAGCGTGCTGCT
>CAZGLU010000527.1:2641-3068 GCA_964526095.1 uncultured Anaerolineaceae bacterium
CTGACCACAGATCACGTCCCGAAGGCGATCACGCGCACGTTGGAACAACGCTGGAACTGCGCGGTCTACAATCACTACGGCATGACCGAGATGGGGCTGGGGGGCGGCGTCGAGTGCCGGGCGAGGCGCGGCTATCACCTGCGCGAGGCCGATCTATACGTCGAGATCGTGCACCCGCACACCGGCAGGCGGGTGAGCGACGGCGAGGAAGGGGAGATCGTCTTCACGACGCTGACCCGGCGCGGGATGCCGCTGCTGCGCTACCGCACCGGGGATATCAGCCGGTTCATCCCAGGCGCCTGCCCGTGCGGCACGGCGCTCAGGACGCTGGAACGCGTCACCGATCGCGTCGGGGGCATCATCGACTGCCGCGACGGGCTGAGATCGGAAGAGCACACGTCTGAACTCCAGTCACCGCTCATTATCT
>CAZGLU010000528.1:0-3053 GCA_964526095.1 uncultured Anaerolineaceae bacterium
GTCGCGGAGGCTGCCGGGGTCGGCTACGCCACGAACGCCGAGATCGACCAGATCGGCATCGTCCCCGCCACGCGGCTCGCCATGCGCCGGGCGCTGGCGGCGCTGCGCATCACGCCGGACTGCCTGCTCACCGACGCGATGACCATGCCGGAGCTGGACCTGCCCTGCTCGCCCCTGATCAAGGGCGACCAGCGTGCGTTGAGCATCGCGGCGGCGAGCATCATCGCCAAGGTCACGCGGGACCAGTTTATGAGCCGGTTGGCGGCGTCGTTCCCGCAGTACGGCTTCGAGGAACACAAGGGTTACGGCACGGCGTTGCACCGCCACGCGCTGCGCACGTTCGGCCCCTCGCCCGCGCACCGCCTGTCGTTCGCGCCGCTTCAGGCGCTGCTCGGCCCCGACGCGAAGGCAGGCAGGCCATGAACCTCGCCCTCGTCCACGACTGGCTCAACCAGATCGGCGGCGCCGAGGATGTGCTGGAACATCTGGTGGACATCTACCCCGCCGCGCCCGTGTACACCAGCATGTACGCGCCCGACCTGATGCCGCCTGCCTACCGCGCGTGGGACATCCGCCCGACGTGGCTGGACCGGCTGCCCGGCATCCACACGCACCACCAGCGCTACCTGCCCCTCTACCCGCTCGCGTTCGACCGACTCGACCTGTCGGGCTATGACGCGGTCCTGAGCAACAAGAGCGGGTTCTGCCACGGCGTCCGCACCGGGCCGGGCACCGTGCACGTCTGCTATTGCCTCACGCCGACGCGCTACATCTGGGAGCTGGACGGCTACCTCGCCCGCGAGCGGTTCGGCCTCATGACGCGGCTGGCGGCACGGCTCGTCGCGCGGCTTTACCGGCGCTGGGACTACGCCGCCGCGCAGCGCGTCGATCACTTCATCGCGATCAGCACCGAGATCCAGGCGCGCATCCGGCGCTACTACGGCCGCGAGTCCGAGATCATCTATCCCCCGGTGGACGTCGCGGAACGGTTCGCCCCCTCGCCCGTCACGGAGGACTACTACCTGATCGTGTCGCGCCTGATCCCCTACAAGCGCATCGACCTGGCGGTGCAGGCATGTACGCGGCTCGGCCTGCCGCTGCTCATCGCGGGCAAAGGCCGGGACCGCGAGCGGCTGGAGGCGCTGGCCGGGCCGACTGTGCAGTTCCTCGGCTACGTGCCGGACGACGACCTGCCGGACCTGCTGGCCCGCTGCCGCGCGTTTATCTTCCCCGGCCTGGAGGACTTCGGGATCGCCCCGGTCCAGGCGCAGGCCGCGGGCCGCCCGGTGATTGCCTATCGCGGCGGCGGCGCGCTGGACACCGTGATCCCCGGCCAGACCGGCGAGTTCTTCACCGAGCCAACCGTAGACGCACTCTGCGCCGTGCTGGAGGCGTTCGACGCGTCCCGCTACGATCCCGCCGCCCTGCGCGCACACGCCATGCGCTTCGACGCGGGCGCCTTCCGGCGGCAGATCGCGGCCTTCGTCGAGCGCGCGCTGGACCGCCCTCGCCCGGCAGCGTAGGCGAAGCGCACTTTCCGCGTCCGGAAAGCTTGCGCTATAATCTCGCAGACTACCCCTGTATCGGAGTAAGCCGAAGGCATTCGTTATGAATATCGTGCAGTCTGTTGCCGAGCGCATCGTCGAGAACGTCTCCCAGGTCATCATCGGCAAGCGCAACGAGATCCGGCTAACGGTCCTGGGCCTGCTGTGTCAGGGCCACATCCTGATCGAGGATGTGCCCGGCGTCGGCAAAACCATGCTGGCCCGCGCGCTGGCCCGTTCCATCGGTGCCTCGTTCAGCCGCATTCAGTTCACACCGGACATGCTGCCGTCCGACGTGACGGGCGTGTCCGTCTTCAACCAGCGCACCCGGGAGTTCGAGTTCCGCCCAGGGCCGATCATGTCGCAGATCGTGCTGACCGACGAGATCAACCGGGCGACACCCAAGACTCAGGCCGCCCTCCTGGAGTCGATGGAGGAGCGCCAGATCACGGTGGACGGCGTGACCTACCCGTTGGAAGAGCCGTTCCTGGTGATCGCGACGCAGAACCCGATCGAGTACGAGGGCACGTTCCCGCTGCCTGAGGCCCAACTCGACCGCTTCATGCTGCGCATCCGCCTCGGCTACCCCAGTCCGCAGGAGGAGATCGCGATGCTGGACGCACAGCAGCACCAGCACCCGCTCGCCACGCTGCGACAGGCGGTGACGGTCGAGGAGCTGCTGGCGGCGCAGCGTGCAGTGCGTGACGTATACCTGAACCACGACATCAAGAACTACATCGTGAACATCGTGACCAGCTCGCGCCAGCATCCAGACGTCTACCTCGGCGCCAGCCCGCGCGGCGCGCTCGCCCTGTACCGCACCGCACAGGCGCGCGCGGCGGTCCTCGGGCGGGACTACGTGGTGCCGGACGACATCAAGGCGCTGGCCGAGGCGACGTTGGCGCACCGCATCATCGTCGGACCGAACGCGCGCATCAAGGACATCTCCACCAGCAGCATCATTCATAGCCTGCTGGCGAGCGTCCCGGTCCCCGGCGCGACCGTCGGCGCGCGTTTCTAATCCCGCCGGGCCACGACCCGCTTATGTCCAACCGGCGCAACGGTTTCTACAGCCTGCTGATCTTCTGCCTCATCATGGGCCTGGTGAGCGGGCGCACGTTCTTCTTCAACCTCGCCTACGCGATCGCGGCGCTGCTGATCGGCTCGTTCCTGTGGTCGTGGGCGGCGGTGAACTGGCTGTCGATCTCGCGCATGACCGTCGCGCGGCGTGCGCAGGTGGGCCGCACGCTGGACGAGGTCTTTTCGATCCGCAACACCAGCATCTTGCCGAAGCTGTGGATCGAGGTACACGATCACTCGGACCTGCCGGGCCACAACGCAAGCCACGTCGTGCCGACGCTCATGCCCCGCCGCCGCTACCGCTGGGAGGCGCACACCGTCTGTACCCGGCGCGGCGAGTTCCGCCTGGGTCCGATGACGATCGTCAGCGGCGATCCGTTCGGGCTGTTCCAGTTCCCGCGCAAGATCGCCGCCGTGTCGAGCATCATC
>CAZGLU010000529.1:0-3050 GCA_964526095.1 uncultured Anaerolineaceae bacterium
AACGCGCGGCGAGCATGGGTTCGCGTGTTCGCTCCTAGCTGGGCACCTCGACGTTATCGCGCTTGAGCACGACCACCTTCAAGCCACGACGGGCGATCAGGCGGCGGATAACGGGGTTGCTCTGAACGGGGACGACCATCGACTGGCCACCCTTATGCAACTCAAAGTGGTAGACATCCACCCGTCGGACCCCGGCGTGCCAATGCTCCTCCAGACCGACCACCGGACTCATCTCCCAGTCGTCGGTCAGATACTGGATCAGCACGTCGGCAGGGGCATACGCCTGCGAAGTGGGGGACCAGTGCCGCCGCGTATCCGTTGACCGCAGTTCCATCTCCAAAAAGGAGGGTGCGGTACGTGCCATAGAGCCTGCCTCCTTACGGTCAAATCGAACAGTAAATGCAGTTCTCGTTCACTACCAAACACCGCTTAAGGTTCTTGCCACAGGCTCCGCAGGGGTCATGGCGAGCCACACGCTGCCGCTTCCCCATGCCGCCAGAGTTGTGCCGATCTTCACGGTCGCTTGACCGCCCCCAACAGCCGGGCTAGAATACGCCCGACGAGCCTGCTTTGATTATAGCATACAGGGGTAAGTTTCGTGGCGACACTCATCCAGATCGCTGACATCGCCCGGTACGACGGCCAGGAGGTCACCGTGCAGGGCTGGCTCTACAACCGGACCGACAAGGGCCGCCTACAGTTCCTGCTGGTCCGGGACGGCACGGGCATCGCCCAATGCGTCGCCTTCAAGAAAGAACTCCCCGAAGAGATGTTCGAGGCCGCGCGCTCGCTAACACAGGAAAGCTCGCTGCGGCTGAGCGGCACGGTCCGCCACGACGAGCGCGCGCCCGGCTACCCCGGCAAGTACGAGATCGGCGTCTCGAAGCTGGAGGTGATCCAGCTTGCGGAGGAATACCCGATCCAGCCGAAGGAGCACGGCGTCGAGTTCCTGATGGACCATCGCCACCTGTGGCTGCGCTCGCTGCGCCAGTGGGCCATCCTGCGCGTGCGGGCCACGATCATCCGCACGATCCGCAACTGGCTGGACAGCCACGGCTACCTGCTGGTAGACACGCCGATCCTCACCCCGGCGGCGGGCGAGAACACGACCACCCTGTTTGAGATCGACTATTTCGGCGAACCGGCCTACCTCGCGCAGACCGGCCAGCTTTACAACGAGGCGAACATCGGGGCGTTCGGCAAGGTCTACTGCTTCGGCCCGACCTTCCGCGCGGAGAAGTCCAAGACCCGCCGCCACCTGATGGAGTTCTGGATGGTCGAGCCGGAGATGGCCTTCTTCTCGCTGGAAGACCTGATGGCGATGGAGGAGGAGTTCGTCAGCGCGATCGTACAGACCGTGCTGAGCGAGCGCCGCATGGAGCTGGAGATCCTGGAGCGCGACACGTCCCGCCTGGAGAACATCCGGCCCCCGTTCCCGCGCATCAGCTACGACGAGGCGGTGGACCGCCTGCAGGCGCTCGCGGAGAAGACAGACGACCCCGAGCGCAAGGCCGAGCTGGCGATCACCTGGGGCGACGACTTCGGCTCGCCGCACGAAACCGCCATCGCGGAGATGTTCGACCGGCCCGTGTTCGTCTACAACTACCCCACCGCGGCCAAAGCCTTCTACATGCAGCCCGTCAAGGGCCGCCCGGAGGTATGCCGCAGCGTGGACCTGCTCGCGCCGGAGGGCTACGGCGAGATCACGGGCGGCAGCGAGCGCATCTATGACGCCGACCTGCTCGCCCAGCGCATCAACGAGATCGGCATCTCGCCCGACAATTACCGCTGGTACCTGGACCTGCGCAGGTACGGCAGCGTGCCGCATTCCGGCTTCGGGCTGGGCGTGGAGCGCACGGTCGCCTGGATCTGCGGGCTGCCGCACATCCGCGAGACGGTGCCCTATGCGCGTATGCTCAACCGCCTGTACCCCTGAGCTCGCTCACACGCCGCCGTCATGTCGATCCATGAGCAACGAAAGCAGGTGCGCTTGCTGCTAGACGATACCAACGCGGCGGACGCGCCAACCGCGTATTACGCCCTGTTCCACCCCCCGGAACGCTCCGCGATCTTCACGCAGAAGGATCGCTCCGGGCGGCTGCTGGGCTTCGCGGGGCGCTTTCAGACCGGCATCGATCTGTTCCGCCCGCTGGTGACGCTGCGCTGCACCGACCCCGGCTGCGCGGCGGACGTGCTGGCACGCGCGCTGACGCCGGGCCGTCCGTACATCTTCTTCGCCAACGTCAACCAGCTCCCCCTGGTGGGCGGCAGCTTCCAGATCGAGAACGAGCGCATCCTCAGCATCTACCGGCTGGATGTCACCCGCTTCACGCCGGAGCTGAACGTGCTGGTCCAGATGCGCCGCACCGCTGACGGCTCGCCGCGCTGCGTGATCGAAACCGCCGGGCTGGAGGCCGTCGCCGGTCTGAACTGGAGCAGCCCCGGCTTTGCGGAGATCTACGTGCACGTAGACGCGCCCGCCCGCCAGCGCGGCTGGGGGCGCAGCGTCGCGTCGGCCATCACGCAGGCCGTGTTAGACAGCGGGCGCCTGCCGCTCTACCTGTTCGAGCCGGAAAACGAGCCGTCGCGGCGGCTGGCCGAGAGCCTGGGCTACGTGGATACCGGCGCGCGGCAGGTCTACGCCGACGTGATCTACATCGGTCACCCTGAGACGCTCCCGCACGAGCGCGAATGACGCGCCGAAGGCGGCCTGATGGTCGATTTCACCCTCCACTTCCCCGACGCCTTCCTGTGGGGCACGGCGACCGCCGCGCACCAGGTCGAGGGCCAGAACGACAATAACAACTGGGCCGCCTGGGAGCGCGAGCCGGGCCGCATCTATCAGGGGCAGACGGCGGGCCTGGCGTGTGACTGGTGGGGCGGGCGCTACGAGGAGGACTTCGACCGCGCCGCCGAGCTGCACAACAACGCGCACCGCCTGTCCGTGGAGTGGAGCCGCATCGAGCCGGAGCCGGGCCAGTACGATGATGGGGCAGATCGGAAGAGCGTCGTGTATGTAAAGAGTGTAGGATAGGGTGTATATATAGGTG
>CAZGLU010000530.1:0-3050 GCA_964526095.1 uncultured Anaerolineaceae bacterium
GCCGGGCACCGAGGAAAGTCCCGGACCCGGGGGGGACCTGCCGCCGGGTTTGCAGGATAACCCGGGACTTGGGGATAATCTGCCGCCCCCTTTCGGGGGTGAGCCTCCCGGCCAGGCGAAGAAGGACTGAGACAGTCCAGGCCGGAGGTTTAAGCCGCACCACGCACACGCGGCGGTACGGGAAAGGGATCGAGCGCACCGGACAGGGACGCGTGCCGGTGCGTTTCTGTTCGGCACGGAAACACCCGCACGCGGCGGGATAGGGTGAGGGCCGGGCGTGGAACAGAGCAACGTACACGAGATCCGGGGCTATGTGCTGCGCGAGCGGATCGGGCAAGGCGGCTTTGCGGCGGTGTACCGGGCGTGGCAGCCCACCGTCCAGCGCGAGGTGGCGATCAAGGTGGTGCTGCCCCGGTTCGCCAACAACCCGGACTTTATCCGGCGCTTCGAGGCCGAGGCGCAACTCATCGCGCGGCTGGAACACCTGCATATCGTGCCGCTGTACGACTACTGGCGCGAGCCGGATAACGCGTACCTCGTGATGCGCTGGCTGCGCGGCGGCAACCTGTACCACGCGCTATCAACGCATGGCGCGTGGGACATCCCCTCCACAGCGCGGCTGCTCGACCAGATCGCGAGCGCGTTGGACGCCGCGCACCGTCACGGCATCGTGCACCAGGACATCACGCCCGCGAATATCCTGCTGGACGAGGAACGGAACGCCTACCTCGCGGACTTCGGCATCGCGAAGGACGTGCTCGACCAGGAGCGCGACCGGCTGCTGGAAAACCGGCTGTTCGGCTCACCGGCCTACATCGCGCCGGAGCGGATCATGCGGGCGCCAGCCACGCCGCAGACGGACATCTACAGCCTGGGCATCGTGCTGTTCCACGTGCTGACCGGGGAGGTGCCGTTCGAGGCGCCGACGCATACCTCGGTGCTGCGCAAACACCTCGACACGCCGATCCCGCTGCTACAGACGCAGCGCGCCGACCTGCCGGATGAACTAAACCTGATCATCTTGCAGGCGACCGCGAAGGACCCCGAGGCGCGGTACCGGACCGCACAGGAGATGGCGGCGGACTTCCGGCAGGTGGCCGCGGCGACGCTCGGCCCGGATTCCGTGTGGGGCGTGGGGGCAGGGCCGGTGATGCAGGGGACCGCCGGGCCGGACCCCAACGCGACGGCCCAGCTTGACGCGGGCACGATCACGCTGACGGAGCAGGTGCCGCTGGAGAACCCGTACAAGGGCCTTCGCGCCTTCGAGGAGGCGGACGCGGCGGACTTCTTCGGGCGGGATGCGCTGGTGGCGCGGCTGCTGCTGCGGCTGGGGGAGGCGGACCCGCTGGCGCGCTTCCTGGCGGTGGTGGGGCCGAGCGGGAGCGGCAAGTCGAGCGTGGTGCGGGCGGGGCTGATCCCGGAGCTGCGCGACGGCGCGCTGCCCGGCTCCGAACGGTGGTTTTACGCGCGGATGACGCCGGGGCATGACCCGTTCGGGGAGTTGGCGCAGGCGCTGCTTGGCGTGGCGGTGAGCGTGCCCGACGGGCTGCGGGAGCAGCTTCAGAGCGGGGCGCGCGACCTGCTGGCGGTGGCGCGCGACATCCTGCCTGCGGACGGGGAACCGGCGGAACTGGTGCTGGTGATCGACCAGTTCGAGGAGTTGTTTACGCTCGCGGGCGAGGCCGACCGGGTGCAGATGCTGCGCAACCTGACGACCGCCGTGAGCGCGGCGGGGTCGAACGTGCGGGTGATCATCACGCTGCGCGCGGACTTCTACGACCGGCCACTGCAATACGGCGTGTTCGGGAAGCTGATGCGCGCGCGGTCGGAGGTGGTGCTGCCGCTGGACCGCGACGACCTGCTGGCGGCGATCGTCGGTCCGGCGGAGCGGGTCGGGCTGCGGCTGGAGGCCGGGCTGGCGGAGGCGGTCGCGGCGGACGTACACGAGCAGCCGGGCGCGCTGCCGCTGCTGCAATACGCGCTGACGGAGCTGTTCGACCGGCGGCGGGGGGACACGCTGACGCTGGACGCCTACCGGGAGAGCGGCGGGGTCTTCGGGGCGCTGGCACGGCGCGCGGAGGCGCTCTACACGTCGCTGGACGCGGCGGAGCAGGCGGCGGCGCGACAGTTGTTCCTGCGGCTGGTGCGGCTGGGCGAGGGCGTGGAGGACACGCGGCGGCGCGCGCGCTGGGCGGAACTGCTCGCGCTGGGCGGCGAGCGGGCCGACGTGATGCGCAAGGTGCTGGAGTTGTTCGGGCGCTACCGGCTGCTGACGTTCGACCGCGACCCGCAGACGCGCGAGCCGACGGTCGAGATCGCGCACGAGGCGTTGATCCGGCGGTGGGACCTGCTGCGCGGGTGGCTGGACGAGAACCGCGACGCGCTGCGCGTGCAGCAAAGGCTGGCCGGATCGACGGCGGACTGGCTGGCTGCCGGGCGCGACCCCAGCTTCCTGGCGAGCGGGGCGCGGCTGGTCCAGTTCGAGGGGCTGCTGGGCAGCCCGGACGTGCCGCTCAACGCCGAGGAGCGGGCCTACCTGGAGGCGAGCATCAGGCAGCGGCAGCGGGCGGCCCGGCGGGCACGGGCGTTCATGGCGGCGCTGATCGCGTTCGCGGTCGTCGCGGCAGGGCTGGCCGCGTTCGCGTTCGACCGGCAGGCGCGGGCGCGGGAAGCACAGATCCGCGCCGAGGAACAGCGCGACCGGGCGGACGCCGAGGCGGCGGTGGCGCGGTCCCGTGCGCTGGCGGCGACGGCGCTCACGGCGCGGCCCGTCGAGGTCGGGCTGCTGCTGAGCCTGCACGGGCTGCGGGCGGCGGACACCTTCGAGGCGCGCAGCAGCCTGCTGACGCTGCTCCAGACGCACCCGCACCTCGCCGCCGTGCTGCACGGGGCAGGCTCGCCGGTGCGGGCGGTGGCCGCCAGCCCGGACGGCAGGTTGATCGCGGCGGGCGGGTCGGATGGGCGGATCGTGTTGTGGGATGCGGTGACGCGCGCCCCCCTCGACGTGACGCTGGCGGGGCACGGCGACCGCGTGAACGCGCTGGCGTTCA
>CAZGLU010000531.1:0-3045 GCA_964526095.1 uncultured Anaerolineaceae bacterium
TGCGAAGGAGCGTGACCAATATGGCTTTCTGCGCGTGGAGTCGGTTCTCCGCCTGCGGGAACAACCGCGACTGCGGCCCATCGGCCACCGCGTCGGTGATCTCCTCGCCCCGGTGGGCGGGAAGGCAGTGCATGACGATCGCGTGCGGGGCGGCGTGGCTCAGCAGGTCGTCGTTGACCTGATAGGGTGGGAAGACCTCGCGCCGTCGATCCGCCTCTTCCTCCTGGCCCATGCTGGTCCAGGTGTCGGTGTAGACGACGTCCGCGCCGGTCACGGCAACGACCGGGTCATCGGTGACCGTGACGGTGAAGCCGCTGCCACCGGCAAGCTGGCGGGCTTTGTCGAGCACCGCCGGTTGCGGCTGGTAGCCCTCCGGGCTGGCGATGGTCATCCGCATCCCGAAGTGGGCGGCCCCCATCATCAGGCTGGTGGCGACGTTGTTGCTGTCGCCCACGAAGACGAGGTGCAGCCCTTCCAGGCGGTCGAATTCCTCCAGGATCGTCAGCAGGTCGGCCATGGCCTGGCAGGGATGGTTGTAATCGGTCAGGCCGTTGATGACCGGCACGGGACTCCAGCGTGCCAACTCCAAAACGTGCTCGTGCGCGCAGGTGCGCGCCATGATGCAGTCCACATAGCCGCCCAGCACGCGCGCGATGTCTGCGATGCTCTCGCGCTTGCCCAGGCCGATCTCCTGCGGGCTGAGGTACAGCGCGTGGCCGCCGAGATGCTGCATCGCCATCTCGAAGCTGACGCGCGTGCGCAGTGATGGTTTCTGGAAGACCATGCCCAGGGCACGGCCCTTGAGCAGCGGCTTATTGCCGCCCGCCCGGTACTCCGCCTTGAGGTCGAGGGCGAGCTGGAGCATGTCCCAGAGATCGGATGAAGTCCAGTCGGCGAGATCGAGGAAGTGTTTCACCTGCGGTTCCTTTAGCACGGGTGGTAGCGCGGGCACACGATCTGAATCATGCCCGGTAGTATAGCATAATTTACACGCGTTCACCGAGCAGCAACACCGGGCGTGAGGCGGGCGCCGGTCAAGCGTGGAGCGCGCCGGGCTGGCAAAAAAACCGGCGGCGCATGGTCCGCGCCGCCGGTGTGTTTCAGGCTGAAGCGAGGGCGTCGCTAGGACGACGCGCCACGCGCCTCAAGCTGCATCGCCTGGTCAATGGTGCGCCAGTCGAAGTGCGAGCCACCGAACAGACCATCGGTCTCCAGCGGGCCGGTCACCCACGGCTTGGTCAACTGGTAGACCGTGCGCATGTACAGCGGCATGATGGGGTGCTCACCCTCGGGACCGAAGGCCATCTCCTCGATGCGGTAGTACAGCTCGATACGGACCTCCGGATCGGACTCCGTGGCCGCTTCCGCGATCAGGTCGTCCATCTCGGTGCAGGGCCGCAGCACGCTGTTCTCCGCCTCGCAGGCCAGCAGGCCGGCGTCGAAGACCCAGTTATGCGCGTCCGGATAGTCCGGCCCCCAGCCCAGGGTCCACATGTTCGGGCGATCCTCGGTGGGGGTGGAGGGGTCGGTCGTCTCGAGCAGCACGGAGAACTCCTGCGCCTCGATGGTGAACAGGTTGGCGTCGCAGCCCAACTCGCGTTCGGCGGCGGCAGCCACGAACTCGGCCCAGTTACCGGCGGTGGAGTAGGTCACCACGGTCACGTTCGGGAAGCCCTCGCAGTTCGGGTAGCCCGCCGCTTCCATCTCGGCCACGGCGTACTCGGGATCGTAGCCCACGCCCACCTCATTGATCGGCGGCGCGCCGAACATGCCGGGCGGGGTCAGGTGGATCATCGGGACGCCACGGCCCTGGGCGATCTCCTGCACGAAGGCGTTGCGGTCAACCGCTGCCGAGAAGGCGCGGCGTGCATGGACATTGTCGAACGGAGGCTTGTCATGCGCGAACGCGAAGTAGTACACCACAAGGTCGGAGACCTGGCTGAGCTGATCCTGGTAGGCCGGGTCGCTCAGGATCGACTGCAACTCAGCAGCGGGGACGCCCGAACGGTCCACCTGGTTGTCCTGATACAGCGCCAGCGTGGTGCCGGGGTCCTCGACGACGGTGGTGACCACGCGCTCGACGTTACCAGGGCCGCGCAGGTCATCGGGCAGGTGCGGGTTGCGGAGGTAGACACGGCGCACGCCGCGCACCCACTCGTCCAGCACGAACGGGCCGTTAGTAGTCAGATTGCCCAGCTCTACCCAGTCGTCACCGAACTCCTCGATCACTTCCTGAGGAACGGCGCGCAGCATCCACATCGGGGTCATGCTGAAGAAGAAGCCAGCCGGGAAGAGCAGATTGACCTCGAGGGTCGTGTCGTCAAGCGCCCGGACCTGAACCAGATCGTAGTCGGCGTCGGTGACTTCGCTGATGTCCTTGCCGTGCATGTCACCGCAGCCCGCGATCACGGCCGCGGCAACCGCGCCGTACAGGTCGGAGATGCGCGGGTCGCAGGCACGCTTGATGCCGTATTCGAAGTCCGCGGCGGTCACGTTACGCAGCACCTCGGCTTCGTCGGTGATCGGATCCCAGCGGACCCACGGCACGTCGTCACGCAGGGTGAAGGTCCAGGTCAGGCCGTCTTCGCTGGTCTCCCAGCTTGTGGCGAGCTCAGGATTGATATTGCCTGGGGTGGTCGGGTCGGCGTCCGTCAGCCCCAGGAACAGGTTCTCGATGGCGGTGATTGAGATCTCGTCCGTCGCGCGCTGCGGGTCGAGCGAGCTGATCTGCGCGCTGTCGGTAACGTAATAGGTGATAGGCTCCTCGGCCTGCATCACGCTGGTCAGGGTGAATTCGGCGTCGGCGGCGAAGGCGAACGTGGTGGGCACCAACGCCACGACCATGCTCAGAACGACGAGAATGGCGGGCAGCGCCCGAAGCTTATTCTTAAGCATTCTATGCTCCTCCTAGAGCGTGTGTGCAACAGCGTTCGTCGGTAGCGTTCCATGCCCGGCCAGTTGCCCCGGGAGCGTGGCGGGATTCCGGTCGCGATACGGCAGATCGGAAGAGCACACGTCTGAACTCCAGTCACGAGATTCCATCTC
>CAZGLU010000532.1:0-3044 GCA_964526095.1 uncultured Anaerolineaceae bacterium
CGCGGGTTGCAGGCGCGTATGCGCTGGGCCGAGCCGGTCAGTTCGATCATGACGGTCGTCGCGGTGCTCGGCATGGCGAGCGCGCGCTATATGTGACGGCCGCCGACCCGGCAGGTCCGTCTGTGCTGCGTGGCGGCTTCGCCGCACCCGAGCCGCCACGCAGCTTCGGCGCCCCCTTGGTGGGTGGTCGCTCGCGCTCATGCAAACGCTGGAAAAATACTTGAGATTGGCTCATGTTGCCGAAGCGTTGTGTGCTGCTGATCAGCGCTCACCCCCTGTTAAGCGAAGGGCTGGCGAACGTGTTGGGCGAGTTTGGGGATGTGGTTTTGATGGGGCCGCGCGCGGTGTCGGAGTGTACGCTGCCTGATGTGCGCGCCTCCGCGCCCGACGTGGTGCTGTTCGCCGCGCAGGATACGGATGACCCCGGCGCGAACGCGCTCCTGGTCCAGATCCTGCAGCACATCCCTGCGCTGCCCGTGATCCAGATCGGGCTTGCCGGGAACACCGTGATCCGCGTCTACACATCCTACACCCTGCCTGCTCGCAGCGTGGACCTGATCGGCATCATACGGCAGTTTCCGCTTCGAGGCTCAGGCAAGGCCGCAGAAGAAAACGCACGCTTGAAGGATTAACCGTCTATGGAGAGCGTTTCCCGGCACTCACGAAAATGGCTTTTGCTCACCGCGCTCATGAGCGGGTTGGTGCTGCTTCAAACCGTCTGGCTGGTACAGGCCGCGCCGGGCGGGCAGTCCGCCGAGGAGGGGCGCGCCTTGTTCGAGCAGTACTGCGCTTCGTGTCATACCATCGGCGGCGGCGACATGGCCGGGCCGGATCTGCAAGGTGTGGCGGCGAAGCGCGATCCCGACTGGCTGCGGCGCTGGCTGGAGGCGCCGGACGTCATGCTGTCGGAGGGCGATCCGGTCGCCACGGACCTCCTGCGCCAGTACAACAACATCCCCATGCCGAACCAGCATCTGAGCGCGGGCGAAATTGACGCGCTGCTGGCCTATCTCGGCGCGGCGGACGGCGGCGCCGGGCCGATCACGCAGCCCGCACGCGAGACGGTAACCGGCGACCCCGCTGTGGGGCGCGATCTGTTCACCGGCGCGGCCCGCCTGAGCAACGGCGGCGCGGCGTGTATCGCCTGCCACGACAGCGGCGCGCTCGACGTGCCCGGCGGCGGCCTGGTCGGCCCCGATCTCACGACCGCCGTCACGCGCTATGGTGGCGAGGCCGGTATGGTTTCGGTGCTCGGGAACATCCCGTTTCCCTCGATGGTGCCGGTCTACCGGGATCGCCCGCTCACCGCGCAGGAGCAGGCGGACCTCGCCGCCTTCATGGGGCAGTCAGCCTCCACCGCCGCGCCCAGCCGGGGCCTTCGGCACGTCGCGCTGTACGTCCTGGCGTTCGGCTTGATGGACGTGTTCCTGCTGCTGTTGTATGTGTGGCAGCGCCGCCTGCCACATCACGCCCGCCGCCCGCTTGCGCGGCGCTGAACGAGCTGCGTTTCAAACTGGAGGACGATCGTTATGGGTTGGGTCAAGGAGATCATCGATCCGCAGGCGCGCCGCTGGGAGGAGTTGTACCGGAACCGGTGGCAGCATGACAAGGTGGTGCGCAGCACGCACGGCGTGAACTGTACGGGCGGGTGTTCGTGGAACGTGTACGTCAAAGACGGCATCGTGACGTGGGAGATGCAGGCGACCGATTACCCCCGGCTGGATGCCAGCCTGCCGCCCTATGAGCCGCGCGGCTGCCAGCGTGGGATCAGCTTTTCATGGTACATCTACAGCCCGATCCGGGTGAAGTACCCGTACGCGCGCGGCGTTCTGATCGACCTGTGGCGTGCGGCAAAGCGCCAGCACCCCGATCCGGTCGCGGCCTGGGCCAGCATCATGGCCGACCCGGATCAGCGGCGCGCATATCAGCAGGCGCGTGGCAAGGGCGGTCTGCGGCGCATCACGTGGGATGAGGCGTTGGAGATCGTCGCGGCCTCGACCCTGCACACGATCAAGCAGTACGGCCCGGACCGCGTGATCGGGTTCTCGCCTATCCCGGCCATGTCGATGCTCAGCTACGCCGGGGGCAGCCGGTTTTTGCAACTGCTCGGCGGCGTCGTGATGAGCTTCTACGACTGGTACTGCGACCTGCCACCCGCGTCCCCCGAGGTCTGGGGCGAGCAAACCGACGTGGCCGAAAGCGCGGACTGGTTCAACAGCAAGTACATCGTGGCGATGGGGTCGAACGTCGCCATGACGCGCACGCCCGACGCGCATTTTCTGCCCGAGGCGCGCAGTAACGGCTCCAAGCTGGTCGTGCTCTCGCCCGATTTCAGCCAGATCGCCAAACATGCCGACTGGTGGGTGCCGGTCAATGCCGGTCAGGACGGCGCGTTCTGGATGGCGATCGATCATGTCATCCTGAAAGAGTTCCACGCCGAGCGGCAAACACCGTATTTCCTCGATTACGTCAAACGCTATACGGACAGCCCCTTCCTGGTCGTGCTGGACCGGCGCGGCGACGGTTTTGCGCCGGGCCGGATGCTGCGTGCCAGCCAGCTCGCGCAGTACGCGGGCGAAGAAAATGCGGACACGAAGTTCCTGGTATTCGACGCGGCCACGGACACGATCAAGCTGCCGCAGGGCACGCTGGGCTTTCGCTGGCAGTCGCAGAAGGGGCAGTGGAACCTGGACCTGAAGGACGGTCACGATGGCTCCACCATCGACCCGGTGCTGACGCTGCTTGGGCAGCACGACGACGTCGCGCAGGTTGCATTTCACGAGTTTGCGTTCGACCGGACGTTCATGCGCGGCGTGCCGGTGCGCACGGTCGAAACCGTCGATGGCCCGGTGCAGGTCGCCACGATCTACGACCTGCTGATGGCGCAGTTCGGCGTCGGGCGCGGCTTGCCGGGCGACTTCCCCGAAGATTACGACGACGAAGACAGCCCCTACACACCGGCCTGGCAGGAGCGCTTCACGGGTATCGACCGCCAGACGGTGATCCGGTTTGCGCGCGAATGGTCGCTCACGGCGGAACGGACC
>CAZGLU010000533.1:0-3029 GCA_964526095.1 uncultured Anaerolineaceae bacterium
CAACACCCTATCCTACACTCTTTCCCTACACGACGCTCTTCCGATCTCGCTCTTCAGCCGCACGCCGTCCTTCACCGCGCACGAGCAGATCATCGACGCGGTGTGTGCGGCGGCGGCGCGCCTATCCGAACGGCGGCACGGCGCGCTGATCGTGCTGGAGCGCAACGACTCGCTGGACGAGTTCATCCAGACGGGCGTCCCGCTGGATAGCGAGGTCAGCCCGCAGTTGTTCCTCACCGTGTTCTGGCCCAAGACCGAACTGCACGACGGCGCCGTGATCATCCGCAATGGGCGCGTCGCCAGCGCCGCCTCGGTGCTGCCGCTGTCGTCCGGGCGCAACCTGACGGACCGCAAGCTCGGCACGCGGCACCGCGCCGGGCTGGGCATCAGCGAGGTGTCGGACGCGCTGTGCGTGATCGTCTCCGAGGAGACGGGCCGCATCTCCGTCGCCAACCGGGGCCGCATGATCCGCCGGTTGGACGCCAACCGCCTGCGCACCATCCTCAATGCGTTCTACACCACCCCGGCGGCGCAGTCTGAAACGCCATGGGCCTCGCTCTTCGCCCGCGCGCGGGACGAACTGACCCGCCTGCGCAACCGTGAAGACCCGGGCCAGGGCAAGGCCGCCTGAGGGACGCAGGGTATGCGCGAGCAGTCGATCTTCCAACTTATCCTTCGCAACCTGGGGTGGCTGGCGGCCTCGCTCCTCCTGGCGATGGTGATCTGGGTCGCGGCCAAGATGTCCAGCAACCCCATCGAGCAGCGCGAGATGATGCGGGTGCCGGTCGAGTACATCGTCCCGGACGGCTATGTGCTGGTCGAGCAAACCAACGCCATGGCGCGCGTCGTGATCCGCACCGAGCAGAGCGAATGGGCCGTGCTCACGCCGGAGGATGTGCTGGTCGCCGCCGACCTGAGCCACATCAACGCGCCGGGCGAGTACCGTGTCGAACTGGACGGCGAGATCACCTCGCCCCGGCATGGCAGCGTCGTCTCCATCCGGCCCAGCACCCTCACGGTGGAGATCGACCGCGAGGCTGAGAAGCGCATCCCCGTCGAGGCGGTGGTTGTGCGCGAGCCGCCGCTCGGCTACAGCTCCAACGTGGAGAGTTGCTCCCCGAGCGAGGTGACGGTCCGTGGCAGCGCAGAGAAGGTCGAAAGCGTGGACCACGCCGAGGTGCGCCTGTCGCTGAGCGACGACCTGAACCCCACCACCAAGCTCAACCAGGGCCTGATCCCCGTCAACGCGGAGGCCCGCGAGGTGCAGGGCAACATCACCCTGGAGCCGAACACCGTAAACTGCACGGTGGACATCCAGGTGCGCGAGGACGTGATCCAGGTCCGCGTGCTGCCGAACGTGATCGGCGCGCCGCCGAGCGGCTACCTGTTCGCGGGCTATGAACGCGTCGATCCCCAAACGGTGGCCGTCACCGGGGACCGGCAGGCCATCGACGAGATGAATTACGTCGCGCGCACCGAGCCGATCGACCTCAGCACGCGCACGGAAACCTTCACCGTCGAGGTGCCGGTGGACCTGCCCGAGGGCGTCTCCCTGGTGCCGGAGGACCAGCTTATCGCGATCACGGTCATCATCACGTCGTCGCTGAGCAGCCGCCAGATCGAGGAGGTACCGATCGAGATCACCGGCCTGGATACGGCGCTGTACCGCGTGAGCGGCCTGCCGGACAGCGTGACCGTCGTCGCGGTCGGCCCGCAGGACCAACTGCCGGACCGCGAGGACCTGCGCGTTTCCATCGAGCTGGACGGGCTGGGGCCGGGCAACCATCAGGTCGAGACGCACGCGATGGTGATCGGCCAATCCCCAACGGAGGCGCTGGCGCTGACCGTGCTGCCGGAGGCGTTGAGCATCACGATCGAGCCGATCCCGGTCACGCCCACCCCCATCGCTGCGACGCAGGAAGCGCAAAACTAAGCCGCCCCGCTGCACGTCCGCTGGCAGACCGTCCCGCGCGGCGTTACCGCTGCCGCATTGCACGCTGCCCCTGCTGCGTGTACACTAAGACCACGCCTAAGTGATTCCGGGAGACAGCCGGGCCGTTTTTTTCTTTTGACGGATTCAAACCTGTTTTTATTCCGCCTTAATTTTCGCGTGTTATCCTTTCAATCAGGCGGGCCGCAAAAGCGCCTGCCTCCAAGACAGGTATCGCCAGAGCACGCAGCTTGTTTGCTCCACACCCACCTGACCCACCTTGCGTTGCTCTGTGATACAGTAAAGGGAAGGCAGTCCCCGCCACCTTCCCTTTCTTCTTTTTTGGCCCCATACAACCCGCCCTCCCCGCGCCTGCCCCGATCTGCTAGAATCGAGACACACACCCCCGGCGGTCAAGCTGAAACGGATCGAACCATGAGGAAACCCTTTGTCGCCCTGGTCGGGCGTCCTAATGTCGGCAAATCGGCCCTGTTCAACCGGCTCGTGGGCCAGCGCCAGGCCGTCGTCTCCGAGGTGCCGGGCACCACGCGCGACCGGCTGATCGCGGAATCGGAATGGGGCGGCGTCACGTTCAACGTGGTCGATACCGGCGGCATCGAGCTGTACCAGCCGAAGGAGTCCGTCGCGGCGGAGAGCAGTCCGCTGGAGGAGGGCAGCGCGCTGTTCATCCCGCAGATCCGCGCGCAGGCGCAGCTTGCCATCGAGGAGGCGGACGTGATCGTGCTGGTGACGGATGCCACGCAGGGCATCACCGCCGCCGATCAGGAGGTGGCCGACATCCTGCACCGCACCGACAAGCCGGTGCTCGTCGCCGCCAACAAGGCCGACAACCTGTCGCGCAGCCACGACGCCTTCGAGTTCTACGCGCTGGGTGTGGGCGAGGTCTTCGCCATCTCCGCGCTGCACGGCACGGGGACCGGCGACCTGCTCGACGCGATCGTGGCCGCCCTGCCCTTCGCGCCCCCCGAGGACTACGAGGCCGAGGACGAGTCGATCAAGATCGCCATCGTCGGGCGGCCCAACGTCGGCAAAAGCTCGCTGCTCAACAAGCTGCTCGGCCAGGAGCGCGCCATCGTCA
>CAZGLU010000534.1:0-1492 GCA_964526095.1 uncultured Anaerolineaceae bacterium
CGCTCACGCAGATGTTCTCCTACGAGGCCCCGTTCCTGCTGGCCCTGCTCGGCCCGGCCATCGTGGCGAAGTCCTGGCAGATCAGCGAGATCTCGGCCTACGCTGAAAGCCACTGGCTGCTCGTCACGCAGCCCATCGGCTTCCTCGTCGCGCTGATCGGCCTCGCGGGCAAGCTGGAGCTGCCGCCCTTCGACGCGCCGGAAGCCGAGACAGAGATCGTCGCCGGTCCGCTCACCGAGTACAGCGGGCGCGGTTTGGCGATGTTCCACCTCGGCAAGGGCGTGGAGCTGGTCGTCGGGCTGACGCTCGTCGCCGCGTTCTATCTCGGCGGCGTTGCCAACCCGGTCTTCTTCTTCGTCAAGACGCTGGCCCTGCTGGGCGTGCTCGCCGGGCTGCAAGCGCTGTTCACCCGCCTGCGCATCGACCAGACCGTCGGCCTGTGGTGGCGCTACGGCACGGTGCTCGTCCTCGTCCAGTTCCTCGTCCTCGTTATTTGGGAAGGGATCGTCGCATGAAGCTCAGCGGGATGTGGAGAGACGCCCTCGGCTCGCTCGTTAAGGCGCCGGTCACGCAGCGTTACCCGTTCGAGCGCCTCGACGCGCCGGAGCGCCTGCGCGGCCATCTGCACTGGGACCCGACCAACTGCATCGGCTGTATGCTGTGCAGCAAGGACTGCCCGGCGGACGCGATCGAGATCATCACCATCGACAAGAAGGCCAAGCAGTTCGTCTTCCGCTACCACCTCGACCAGTGTACCTTTTGCGGGCAGTGTGTGGTAAGCTGCAACAAGGATTGCCTGTCCATGTCCAACAGTGAGTGGGAGCTTGCCGCCCTCACCCGCGACGACATGGTGCTGACTTACGGGGAACCAGAGCATGTCGCAAGCGTCCTGGCAGGCGGCGCTGGTCCAGACGCTGAGGCGGCTGGCGAAGACTAACAACCGCCCCCCCCGTGTCGCCGTGATCGGCATGGGGCACGAGTTGAACGGGGATGACGCAGCCGGGCCTGTCATCGCGCGCGCGCTGATCGAGCGCCTGCGCGGCGACGACCGGCTGCTTGTGATCGACGCCGGGCCTGCGCCGGAGAACACGACCGGCATCCTGCGCCGCTTCGGGCCGGACCTCGTGCTGCTCGTAGACGCCGCGCAGATGGGCGAGCCGCCGGGCACGGTGCGCTGGCTCGACTGGCAGCAGACCACCGGCATCAGCGCCTCGACCCACACCCTGCCGCCCCACATGCTCGCCCGCTACCTGACCGCCGAGTTCGGCTGTCACGTCGCGCTGATCGGCCTCCAGCCCTTCGCCAACGAGGTGGACGCGCCCCTTTCGCCCGGCATGCAGGCCACCGCCGCCGCCGTGACCGACGCCCTCGCCGCCGCCCTCACCGCCCCTGCCTAACACGCAGCCCCTCGACGCTGCCAACACCCCTCGCACCCGCTTGCCACCCATAGGGGCAGGGCTTACCCTGTCCGCCCTCCCCCTTCCCTCCGCTC
>CAZGLU010000534.1:1592-3025 GCA_964526095.1 uncultured Anaerolineaceae bacterium
CGCCCTCCCCCTTCCCTCCGCTCACGTGGGGGAAGGGGCCAGGGGATGGGGGGCAAAAAAGGAGCCGATCCTGCTCCGAACCCGCCCCCGCCCTCTACGCACTACGCCCACCACGCTTCCCCCTCTCCAACTTGATTGGAGAGGGGGACCGAGGGGGTGAGGTCTCTCCGCCCCTATCCCCGCGCCAGCAAACTTCCCGCCGCCGCATCGACCATCCACACCAGCGCCCCATCGACGGGCGCGATCGCTTGCGACGGCAGCCGCTCCGGGTCGCGCGGGCCTTCCAGCACGTCGCGCAGCGGCTCCGCCTTCCCCGGCCCGCTGACCATGAAGATCACGTTGCGCGCCGCGTTGATCGCCGGGATCGTCAGCGTGATGCGCCAGCTTTCGAGCTTGGGCACGTAGTTCGCCACCACCCAGCGCGTCCGCTCCTTCAGCGCCTCGGTGCCGGGGAACAGCGATGCCGTGTGCCCATCCGACCCCATGCCTTGCAGCAGCACGTCGAAGCGCGGCGCCTCGTCCCCGAAGTGGCGGCGCAGCACCGCCTCGTACTGCTCCGCCGCCTCCGCCGGGTCCAGTTCGCCTTTCATGCGCTCGACGTTCTCCGCTGGCACCGGCACGTGCTCAAGCAGCGTCTTCCGCGCCATGCCGTAGTTGCTGTCCGGGTGGTCGGGCGGCACGCACCGCTCGTCGCCCCAGAACAGGAACACCCGGTCCCAGTCGAGGCGCGACGCGTACGGTCGGGTCGCCATCAGTTCAAACAGCCCGCGCACCGTCGTCCCACCGGCCAGCCCGATGCTGCACCGTCCGTGCTCGCCGATGGCGGCCCACGCCAGCGTGATGATCCGCTCGGCTACCGCGTCCGCCAGTTCCGTCTCGTTGGCGTAGGTCTCGACGTTGGCCGTCATCTCAGTGTCCTCCGCAGCCGTTCTGCCAGGCGCGCCCATCCCGCCGCATGAATTCATCCGCCTCGATCGGCCCGACCGTCCCGCGCGGGTAGATCGCCAGGCGCGGCGTATCGTCTTCCTCCCACGCCTTCAGCACTGGCTGGATCAGCCGCCACGCCATCTCGATCTCGTCGCTGCGCGTGAACAGCGAGGCGTCCCCATTCAGCGCGTCCAGCAGCAGCCGCACGTAGGCGTCCGGCAGCGTCCCATCGAACGACGAGCTGTAGTGGAACTCCATATCCACCGAGCGCGTTTCCTGGTGCGATCCCGGCACCTTCGCCTCGAACTTCAGGTGGATCCCCTCGTCCGGCTGGATGCACAGCGACAGCATGTTCGGCTTGAAATCGCTCTGCTCCGGCAGGTCGAACATCATGTGCGGCGGCGACTTGAACTGGATCACGATCTCGCTCGTCCGCACGCCCGTCGCCTTGCCGGACCGCAGGTAGAACGGGACGCCCTGCCAGCGCCAGTTGTCGATGTACAGCT
>CAZGLU010000535.1:0-411 GCA_964526095.1 uncultured Anaerolineaceae bacterium
CCCCCACCCTATCCTACACTCTTTCCCTACACGACGCTCTTCCGATCTTGGCGCTTCCCCGGCGCAAACGTCGTCTTCCCGTTGATGTTGTTCGGCATGTTCATCCCGTACCAGAGCGTGCTGATCCCGGTCTTCCAGTTCATGCAAAACCTCAACCTCGGTGGGACGATCACGGCGCTGGTGATCACGCACGTCGTCTACGGGCTGCCGATCACGACCCTGATCTTCCGCAACTACTACGTCGAGGTCCCGACGGACATGATCGAGGCGGGCGCCATCGACGGGGCCGGGTTCTTCGGCATCTACCGCTGGATCGTCTTCCCGCTGTCGCTGCCGGGCTTCGTGGTCGTGATCATCTGGCAGTTCACGCAGATCTGGAACGAGTTCCTGTTCGCCGTCACGCTGACCAGC
>CAZGLU010000535.1:421-3018 GCA_964526095.1 uncultured Anaerolineaceae bacterium
TCACGGTCGCGCTGGCGCTGCTGGCGGGCGGCGAGGCCGTTCGGTGGAACCTGCCCATGGCCGGGGCGGTGATGGCCGCGCTGCCGACGCTGCTGGTTTTCATCCTGCTGGGCCGCTACTTCATCCGGGGGCTGCTGGCGGGGTCGGTCAAGGGGTAAAACGTCGCGACTGCACTGGCGCTGCGTCCACAATAAATACAAAAAACCGGGCGCTGCTGGCTGGCAGCGCCCGGCGTCGTATCACTCGGACTTCTTCTGGGTTGTCTTTTTGGCCGTCGTCTTCTTCTTGCGGGTCGCTGGCTTCTTCTGCTTCTCCGCGATCAGGGCTACGGCCTGCTCGAGCGTGACCTCGTCCGCGCTGGTGCCCTTCGGCAGCGAGGCGTTCACCTTGCCGTGCTTCACGTAGGGGCCGTAGCGCCCGCTGTACACCGCGATGGTGCCGCCCTCCGGATGCTCGCCCACCTCGCGCAGCATCTCCGCCGCCTTGCGGCGCGTGCCCTTCTTTTGCGCCAGCAGTTCCAGCGCGCGGGCGAGGTCCACCTTCAGCACGTCATCGTCTTTGCCGAGCGAACGGTATTCCCCGTTGTGCCGCACGAACGGCCCGAACCGCCCGATCCCGGCCTCCACCACGCCGCCCTCCGGGTGCTCGCCCAGCACGCGCGGCAGCGCCAGCAGCGCCAGCGCCTCGTCCAGCGTGATCGCCTCCGGCTTCATGTTCTTCGGCAGCGACACGCGGCGCGGCTTGCTGCGGGTGCCGTTCTCGCCGTTCTCCCCAAGCTGGACGTAAGGCCCGTACGGGCCGACCAGCACGAACACCGGCTCGTCCGTCTCCGGGTGGCGTCCCAATGGCTGAGGGCCGGTTTCCTTCCGGCGTAGAAGCTGCTGGATCTCGCGATCATCCAGATCGCCGGGCGGTAGCGCCTCTGGCAGCGAGATGCGCACCAGGTCACCGTTGTTCTCCGCTTCCAGGTACGGGCCATACGGCCCGTTGCGCACGCGGGCGCGCAGCGGCTCGACCTCCAGCGCATGCACGGCGCGCGGGTCGATCTCCTGCTCCTTCGCCTTCACCTGCTGGTCCAGGCCGCCCTCGCCCAGGAAGAACGTCTTGAGGTACGGCACGCCCTCGACGGTGCCCTCCGCGATCTCGTCCAGCACCTGCTCGACCCGCGCCGTGAACTGCGTGTCCACCAGGTCCGGGAAATGCTGCTCCATCAACTGGTTCACGGCGAACGCGGTGAAGGTCGGCACAAGCTGGTTGCCCTGCTTCACGACGTAACCGCGATCCTGGATCGTGCTGATGATCGCCGCGTAGGTGCTGGGGCGACCGATGCCGTTGCTTTCCAGTTCCTTGACCAGCGTCGCCTCGGTATACCGCGCGGGCGGCTGCGTCTCGTGGCGCACCGGGACCAACGCGCGGCAGTCCACCACCTCGCCCGGCTAGAGCACCGGCAGGATCGACTCCTGGTCATCCAGCGCCGCCGTGGGATCGTCCGCCCCCTCGACGTACGCGCGGAAAAAGCCGGGGAAGATCACGCGCTTACCGGTCGCCCGGAATTCCGCATCCTCAACCGCGATCGTCGCCGTGCTGAAGCGCAACCGGGCGTTCGCCATCTGCGTTGCAATGGACCGCTTCCAGATCAGGTCATACAGCGCGGCCTCGCGCCCGGTGAGGTGCAGTTCCTCGGCGGTTTTCATGTGCTGCCCGGCGGGACGGATCGCTTCGTGCGCCTCCTGCGCGCCCTTGGACTTGGTACGATACTGGCGCGGCTTGGGGGTCAGGTACTCCGCGCCGTACTTGTCCCGCACGCACCCGCGGATCGCCGTCAGCGCCTGCTGGGAGAGGTGCACCGAGTCGGTCCGCATGTAGGTGATCAGGCCGCGTTCGTACAGCCGCTGCGCCACTTGCATCGTCTCGCGCGCCGACATGCCGAGCTTGCGGTTCGCCTCCATCTGGAGCGTCGAGGTCGTGAAGGGTGGCGCGGGCGTGCGCTCCTGGTCGCGCTCCTGCACATCCTTCACCACCCATTCGCCCTTGATCAGGCGGTCACGCAGCGCCTCGGCCTGCTCCGGGTCGAGCAGCACGACCTTCTTGCCCTTCGCGATCTTGCCGGTGCTCTCGTCGAAGTCGCTGCCCGTGGCGAGGCGCACCCCGCCGAGGGTCACCAACTGCGCCGTAAACTGGTCCCCGTGCGCCGCCAGCAGCGCCTTGAGGTCCCAGTACGAGCCGGACTTGAAATCCCGCCGTGCCTGCTCGCGCTGCACCAACAGCCGCACCGCCGCCGACTGCACGCGCCCCGCCGACAGGCCAGGGGCGACCTTCTTCCACAGCAGCGGCGACACGGTGTAGCCCACCAGCCGGTCGAGGATGCGCCGCGTCTCCTGCGCCTCGACCAGTTCCTCGTCGATCGCGCGGCACGTCTTGAGCGCCTCCTGGATCGCCTCGCGCGTGATCTCGTGGAAGACCATGCGCTTGATCGGGACCTTCGGCTGAAGCACCTGCGTCAGGTGCCACGCGATGCTTTCGCCTTCGCGGTCCTCGTCCGTCGCCAGGATAGATCGGAAGAGCGTCGTGTAGGGAAAGAGTGTAGGATAGGGTGT
>CAZGLU010000536.1:0-3002 GCA_964526095.1 uncultured Anaerolineaceae bacterium
GGGCCACGTTATGGACCGCCGCGTTCCCGCTCTTGCAGCAGTATGCCATGCGCGCGGTATGCTTCCTCATTCCCGGCACGATGCCCGAAGCGGGCGTCCGTCCCACGCTCGCCGATGTCCGGGCCGGGCGGGATGGCTCGCTGGAAGCCGTGCTCGCCGCGGACCGGAGCTCGTGCCCGTTTATCACCTGGGAAGAGGCGCGCATCATGCACAACAGCGGCCTGATCGACTTTCAGTCCCATTCGCTGCACCACACCCTGATCTTCACCGGCCCGCAGATCGTCGATTTTGTGCATCCGGCGTTTGACGGCGGCTACGCCAACGTGCACATCCCGGCCATACGCCGGGCTGGGGCCGATTATATTCGCGAGCGCCCGCCGCTAGGCACGCCGCTCTACCGCAGCCAGCCCCGCCTGGGCGCAGCACGGCGTTTCTTCGACGACGAAGGGCTGCGCCGAACGTGTATCGAATATGTGGAAACGCACGAGGGAGCGGCGTTTTTCGAGCGCGCGGATTGGCGCAGCACGCTGGGCCAGGTGGCGCGCTCGTACTGCCGCCAGCACGCCCCGACTGGAACATTCGAAACGCCACAGGAGCAAGTCGAAGCGATCCGGCACAGCCTGGGCCGCAGCCGAAGCCTGATCGATGATCACCTGCCGGGGCATCGCGTGCGCCACCTGTGTTTTCCCTGGCACCATTACAGCATCCTGGCGGCCAGCCTCGCCCGCGAAATGGGCTACATCACCACCTTCACCGCTATCAACCAGCAGAAGCTGGCGCCGGGCTGGAACGATCCGTATGTCGTTCAGCGAGGAGTGCCGGCCAACGAGCCGGGCGACGATCCGTACCAGATCACGCGCATCGACGCGCGCGACGACATGATCCTCAGTTTGCCAGGGAACGGACGTCTTACTTATTCCCGCCGGGTCGCCGCCCGCTTATTCCGGCTAGCTGTCTGGGGCAGAGGCTGACCCATGAACATCCTCGTTCTCAGCGACCGGTATCCCCCCTTTTACGAAGGCGGCTACGAGTTGAACTGCCAGCTGGTGGTCGACGCACTGCGCGCGCGCGGCCACACCATGACCGTGCTCACAACAACGTTTGGGGTGCCGTCGCGCCGCGTCGAAGGCCACGTTCACCGGGCATTGCACTCAACCGATTACCCGTACCGAGGTCGTCTGCACCGCCGCATATCCCAGATCCGGCAGTTCGTATGGGCGTGGCAGAATGCCGCCAGGACGCGCCGCCTGGCGGAAACGGTTCAGCCCGACCTGGCGTTTGTCTGGCACATGCTGGGCACCTCGCTCCCGCCCATCCTAGCGGTACAAGACGCCGGTATACGCACGGTCTACCGCGTCGAAAGTCATTGGCTGGTCCAGCTCAAGGAATGGCTGGCCGATGAGCCGCGCCTCTCGCGCCGTCGGTTCCGCGCAGGGCTGATCGGCTTCCGCCGCTTCGACGAATTGGCCCTCGAACGACTCATTTTCGTCAGCCACTCCCTCAAAAAAGACTACCAACGTGCTGGGTTCCATGTCCGAGATGCGTCCGTAATCCCCACCGGGCTCCCGCCAGAATGGCTCGCGCCCCCCCGAGAGCCACACCCGGCGCGGGATGGAATCCTGCGGCTCGTGTTTGTTGGTCGATTAGAGAGCAACAAGGGAACCGATATCGCGGTCGAAGCTGTCCGGCGCGTCGTCAACGAGCACACTTGCCGGAATGTCAGTCTGGATTTGATTGGGCGCGGTGAGCCAGCATACATCGACCATCTCCGGACCTTCATCGCGCAGGAGAATCTGGAGGAGTACGTACGGTTGAGAGGGTTTGTACTCCGCAAGGAGCTGGTCGCAGAGTATGCGTCGTATGACGTGCTGCTGTTCACCACGCCTGCCCGCGAGGGCTTGGGGATGACGATCTTGGAGGCCATGTCTCAGGGCCTGCTGGTAATCGCCAGCGACATCGGCGGCCCACAAGATATCATCACCGACAGCCAAGATGGCTGGCTGGTGCCGCCCGGCGATCCGGGCGCGCTGGCGGCAGCGATCATTGAGGCAGCACGCCAACCTGAACTGGTCCGACAACTGGGAAGCGCAGCCACCCAGACCATCCGGGCGAAACACACGTTTGACGCGATGTTGGACGCGTACGAAATCTATTTGCAGGCATCGTGTCGCCTGCAGGAGGCCTCGGCTTTTGAGCCTGGAGGACGGAAGATCACCTGATGCGTATCCTGATGATCACTAACACGCTGCCTTATCCTCCCGTGTCCGGTACCTCGGTCCGCTCATACAATCTACTGCGGCGCATTTCCGCCCATCACGAGGTATGGCTCGCCTCACGCCGCCACACCCCGGACGCCCGCAAGGATATCGCGCACCTCGAAAATTTCTGTGCCCGGGTGGCAACCGGTTTCGTGCCGCATCGCAACCCCATCAACCACCTACCGGGCCTGGCGCGTTACGCACTCCGCCAGTGGCCGCTGGAACTCCAATTCTATCACTCGTCCGAACTGGTCCAACACCTACACGACTTCACGGCTGAGACAGTGTTCGACATCGTGCAGATTGAAGAAGGCTGCATGGCTCTCTATCTCGAGCACCTTCGCGCGCAATCTCACCACAAACGAATCCTGACGTTCTACGATATCGATTTCGTTCGGGCGGGCCGCATGGCATCGCTGCATGTGACTCCACTTCAGGCTTGGCGAATGCAACTCCATCAGCGGATGATGCGGCGCTGGGAGCCGCGCTACGCGGGCCGCTTCGATCGCTGTCTGACCGTATCTGAGATCGACCGCAACTGGCTGCTGGGGGCTAATCCGCGATTGGCCGTGACCGTCATCCCAAACGGCACCGACACCCGTTTCAACCAGCCTTTGCCCACCGGGGAGGGGATACCCGCTGTGATATTCGTCGGCTCGATGCACTACGCGCCGTGCATCGACGCTGCCACGTACCTATGCACGGAAATTCTGCCTGAGATCAGGCGCCACATCCCGTCGGTGG
>CAZGLU010000537.1:0-2995 GCA_964526095.1 uncultured Anaerolineaceae bacterium
GCCCAACGTGGAAGGAAAACACGCTGTTACAATCCGCGATCTCGTCCGCAACGCCGGGGAAAGCGCCCCATCCCTCGTTCTCATAGTACTGCGGCGCGGAGAAAAAGACGCGGTCCAACAGCCATTCGACGCGCGTCACGGCGTCCGGCGCGGGGGCACCGCCCATCTGGATCCGCATCAGGTTCTGCCGGGCCTCGACCACGCGCGGCGGCATGTCCAGCGGGTCCGACCACCACGCCGGGTTCAGCAGCAGGAACACGAGCAGCACCAGCACGCTCGCCCAGGCCAGGCGCGGCAGGTGGCCGTCCGGCAGGCGGGGCCGCGTCGTGCCCCGGATCGACGGCTCCAGTGCGAGCGCCACGAAAACCGCCATGACCGCGATCGCGCCGGGGTGCTTGCTGGCGATCGCCAGCCCCCCGCTCAAGCCGAGCGCCGTGGCAGCCAGCCACAACCGCCGGGCGGGCGCGCCGCGCGCCTGTTCGCGTGCGAGCCAGACCGCCGCCAGGACCGCCAGCGTGCCGAACGCGAACAGCGACCCCTCCATCATGGCGCGGCGGCCGTTGAGCAGCACCGCCGGGTCGAGGGCGTAGAGCAGGCTCGCCGCCCAGGCCGCCGCGCGACTCCCGGAGACGATCCGCGCGATGCCGAAGACGAAGGCCACACTGAGCGCGGCCAGCAGCGCCGACGACAGCCGCGCGACGTGCAGCAGCCGCTCGCCGGGCACGTGGCCGAGCGCCCGGTTCTGATCGAGCGTCCAGTCCCACACCCAGGGCGCGTTGAGGTCCGACACGTCGAAGCCCGCGAGGTCCCACGCGAGGCCCATCGCCATCTTGCCCACCGTGCCGTTGAGGATGCGCAGCTCCTGCGCCGCCGGGTCGGAGGGCGCGGGATCGTAGCGCACGGCGGCGAAGTCGCGCTGCCGGACCAGCGTATGGTAATCGCGGCTCATGGCGATCAGCGTGGACTCGTCGCCGTGGAAGGGCACGCTGCGGTAGCCCGCCACGACGTAGACGGCCAGCGCCGCGAGCCAGAGCACGTCCAGCAGCCGCGCGAGCGTGGGATGTGTAAGGGATCGCTGCATGGGGTTCCTCATGCCGGGCGGGATACCACACGGGCAGCGTCCCGGCTGCGCTGCCACATAAAACACCCGCCAGGACGTGCCCGGCGGGCTTATTATAACCTGAGGTGCGCGCCCGGCGTCCCGCGCCCGGCCTACGCGATCGTGACCAGCACCTTGTTCTGCTCGACGCTCTCGCCGACCTTCACGCTGACCCGGTGGATCGTGCCGTCGCGCGGGGACTTCAACTCGTTCTCCATCTTCATCGACTCGAGGATGATGACCGTATCGCCCTTGCTGACGGCCTGCCCCTCCGTCACCGGCACGCGCACGATCAGGCCCGGCATCGGCGCGCGGATGCTGACCTCGCCGGACGTGTCCCCGAAGTGCATGAACGCGCTCTCCAGGCGGCGGCTGCGCTCATCGGTGACCTTCACCTCGTACAGGTTACCGGCCATCAACACGTGGTACAGGTCGTCACGCTCATCAACGACCGCCTCGAAGCTGTGGTTGTCGAGCAGCAGCGAATACAGCTCCCCCTCGCGCAGCACGCGAAAGTCCAGCTCGCGCTCCTCGCCGTTGACCAGCAGGCGCCCATCCTCGATGATCTCGATCTCGTAGGTCTTGCCGTTGACGATGGTCTGGTACTTCATGCCTCGCGCGCCCTTAGCCAGCCGTTACTCCGCCGCGTTCCCGCGCTCAAACACGCCGGCCATCGCCCCGGCGAGGTCGCCCGCCACGACGTCCATGAACTGCCCCGCGCTGATGTCGGTGCCCTCACCGACCACGCGGTTGTCCAGCACCATCTCGACCACGGCGAGGTAGCGCCCATTGGGCAGCTCCAGGCGGTAAAAGACGCCCGTCGGCCCGCAGAGGTCCTCCGCCGCGCGGCTGAACAACCGCCCGCCGCTGTCCTCGGAAACCGACTGGCTCTCGTACAGGCCCGCCTCGACCAGCGCCTCGGCACGCTCGTCATCCGACACGACCGCCTGCGCCGCGTCCGCCGTGCCGAGGTCCAACACCTGATAGCTCAGGTACCAGATCGGCAGCGCCTCCGGATCCTCCAGGCACTCGTCCAGCCGGAAGGTCACCGTAGCGGCGCCCTCGAAGGACCGCGCCTCCAGGTCGTCCTGCATCGCGCTCGCCGCGTCGTCACCGGCCGGGCCAGCAGCCAGGGCGGCGGTCTGCGCCGCATCCAGCGGCCCGAAGCCGTCCTCAACCGGCGTGAAGATCTGTTCCAGGCCCAGCACGGCACCATCCAGCAGGGCCTGGAAGTGCGCGACGGACGGCGGGCCATCCGGCTCGGCGTTCACGGTGGCCTTGTCCTCGACGATCACGATCGTGTTGAGCGCGTCGCCCTCGTATGTGGGCCGCTGCTGCGGGTCGCGCGGGGTCAACAACTCCACGCTTTCGATACCCGCGATCACCTCACCGAAGATCGTATGGCTGCCGGTGAGCCACTCAGCCGGGCCATAGGTGATGAAGAACTGGCTGCCGTTGGTATCCGGCCCCGCGTTCGCCATCGCAAGCAGGCCGTAGGTGTCGAAGGCGAGGCCGTTGTCCGTCTCGTCCTTAAAGGTGTAGCCCGGCCCGCCGGAGCCGGTCCCGGTCGGGTCGCCGCCCTGGGCCATGAAGCCGGGCAGCACGCGGTGAAAGGTCGTCGCGTTGTAGAATCCCTGCTGCGCCAGGAAGACGAAGTTATTGACCGTTGCGGGGGCCAGATCCTCGAACAGGTCCAGGTAAACCGGACCCTGGGCCGTGCAGATCACGGCGGCGTAATCGACGCCTTCCTTCAGCACGTCCTCAGCCTGCTCAAACTCGCGTGTCTCCGGCTCGACCAGATCGGCGGTCGCTGCGTCGCAGATCTCGCCGGGGGTACGGGCCTCCTCTTGCGCCGTTGGGACAAGCTGCGGCCCCACGTCGCCCGCCTGCGCCAGC
>CAZGLU010000538.1:0-2989 GCA_964526095.1 uncultured Anaerolineaceae bacterium
GAGATGGAATCTCGTGACTGGAGTTCAGACGTGTGCTCTTCCGATCTCCTCCAGATGAGCGAGGGCTTCCGGCAGGTCGGCGAAGTACGCGATCCGATCCCGCCCGGCCAGCGTCTGGTGGAACAGGTCGATGAGGCGTTGCTGCTGGTGCGTGGCGTGCAGCACGACCGCGATCGGGACGTCGAAGCGGCTGAGCTGGTCGAGCAGCCCGCTCAAGCGGATGATGCTGATCCGCTCGGCGCGGCGGAGGTCGAGCAGGATGCCGCGCAGCGGACCGTGACGCTTGTCCTCGACGGCGGTGTGTTGGGCGATGCTGAAGACAAGCTCCGGCAAGAATTCCCCGGTAAACGTAATCGTGCAGACCTGCTCAACGCTGACGTTGAAGGAGACGTACGGCTCTAGGTCATCCGGATAATCATCCATCGTTCGGTCTGTTCAGGGGTGTGGCCCCGGTGCGCACTGCTGCTTTCCTCAACCCCAGTGTCACACGCCGCGATCAAAACCCAATTAACTAAAAGTTGATAAATGCTTGTTTTCTATTTTTGATCTTAACCGTCCAGAGCGCCAATTCCTTACAGAAATGCCCGGAATCAACCCGCTGCGGGCCGGGTGGGCTGGCGATGTGGCTGCTCTGCCCGGTCGGTCATATGCACCGCGCGGCTCGCCTCCCGATGGGCCAGGCCGATGATCAGCCGCGCTGCGGTGGGTTTGATAGCTTTTGAGAGATCGCCCCTGCTACACTCTGCTCGCTGACGTGGCGCTCCGCGTGCCGGGGCTGCCCGCCAGCGTTTGCGCGCTCGATCACTGAAGCTTGATCACTGAAGGCGGACACCGACCATGACGACCGACCAACCGGCCCGGCGGCGCAGTTCGCGTCTGGCCGGGTTTTACAAGCAGTCCCTCGCCGAACGGCTGGCGGCAGTAGCGCAGTGGGCCGACCTGTCGGCGGACGACCAGGCCGCGCTGTTGGGCCTTTCCGGCCTCGGACCGGACCAGGCCGATCACATGATCGAGAACGTGATCGGCGTGTACGCGCTGCCGTTCGGCGTCGCCACCAACTTCCTGATCAACGGGCTGGACTACCTGATCCCGATGGTCGTTGAGGAGCCGAGCGTCGTCGCGGGCGTGAGCTACGCGGCCAAGCTGGCGCGGAGCGGCGGCGGGTTCATCACTACCGCCGACGACCCGGTGATGATCGGGCAGATCCAGGTGCTCGACGTGGACAACGTCTACGTGGCGGCGGGGCGCGTCTGGGAGGCGCGCGAGCGGCTGCTGGCGGAGGCGAACTGCTGCGACCGTGTGCTGGTCGAGTTGGGCGGCGGCGCGCGGGGGATCGAGCTGCGCCCGTTCCCGCAGACGCCCGTCGGGCCGATGCTGATCGTACACCTGCTGTTCGACGTGCGGGACGCGATGGGCGCGAACGCAATCAACACCACCGTCGAGCGTCTGGCCCCGCTGGTCGCGGAACTCACGGGCGGGCGGGTCAACCTGCGCATCCTCAGCAACCTGGCCGACCGGCGCAAGGCGTCGGCGGAGTGTACCGTGCCCGCCGATGCCCTGGCGACGCAGGCGGCGGACGGCCCGGCGGTCGTGCGCGCCATCGTCGAGGCGGCGGCCTTCGCCGCGATCGATCCGTACCGCGCCGCGACGCACAACAAGGGCGTGATGAACGGGATGGACGCGGTCGCTATCGCCACCGGGAACGACTGGCGTGCGTTGGAGGCGGGCGCCCACGCCTGGGCGGCGCGCTCCGGCACCTACACCGCGCTGACGACATGGTGGCAGGATGAGCAAGGCGATCTGCGCGGGCGGCTGGAGCTGCCGGTTGCGGTGGGCACCGTCGGCGGCGCGACGCGGGTGCATCCCGTCGCACAGGTGGCGCTGCGCATCCTCGGCACGCAGTCGGCCAGCGAGCTGGCGCAGATCATGGCGGCGGTGGGGCTGGCGCAGAACCTCGCCGCGCTCCGCGCCCTGGCGACGGAGGGCATCCAGCGCGGGCACATGGCGCTGCACGCGCGGCAGGTGGCCGTCGCGGCGGGCGCGTCCGGGGAGGACGTCACCCTCGTGGCGCAGCGCATGGTCGAGGAGGGCAAGATCACCACGCAGCGCGCGGCGGAGATCCTGGACTCGCTGCGGCGGAAGTGAGCAGGAAACAGCCAGCAGTTAGCCGTTAGCGGTGAGCATCATACGAGCAAAGCACCTGCGGCGTGCAGGTGGACGATCGGAGACATGAGACGATGACGGATGGAACGAGTCCCTTGAAAGCGGGCCAGACGATCCTCAAGACGGATCGCCCGGTCGGCATCGTCGGCTATGGCGCCTACGTGCCGCGCTACCGGCTGCCGGGCGCGGAGGTCGCGCGGGTGTGGACCAACGGCCTTGGCGGCGCGCCGGTCAAGGAGAAGGCCGTCGCCGGGCTGGACGAAGACGTGATCACCATGTCCATCGAGGCCGCCCAGAACGCGCTGGCCCGCGCCGGCATCGACCCGCGCCTGATCCGCGCGGTGTGGGTCGGCAGCGAAAGCCACCCCTACGCCGTGAAGCCCTCCTCGACCATCGTCGCGGAGAGCATCGGCGCGGCGCCCAACATCCAGGCGGCGGACTGGGAGTTCGCCTGCAAGGCCGGTTCGGAGGCGATGCAGGCCGGGCTGGGTTTTGTCGGCAGCGGCATGGGCCAGTACGTGCTGGCGATCGGCATGGATACCGCGCAGGGACGTCCCGGCGACGCGCTGGAGTACACGGCGGCGGCGGGCGGCGCGGCCTTCCTGCTCGGCCCGGCGGCGGAGAGCGTGGCGATCTTCCAGGGCAGCTACAGCTACGTGACCGACACGCCGGACTTCTGGCGGCGCGCGCACGAAACGTACCCCTCGCACGGCGACCGCTTCACCGGGGAGCCGGCCTACTTCCAGCACACGCTCAGCGCCGCGCGGCGGCTAGATCGGAAAGAGCAACACGTCTGAACTCCAGTCACCGCTCATTATCGCGTATG
>CAZGLU010000539.1:0-2988 GCA_964526095.1 uncultured Anaerolineaceae bacterium
TTTGAGCTTCAACTGGACGAGATGGTGCACGGCGGCAACGCGCTGGGGCGCAGCGGGCGGCGCGTGATCTTCGTGCCGTACGTCATCCCCGGCGAGCGCATCCGCGCGCAGATGGTGGACGAGCGCAAGGGCTTTGCCTTCGCGCGGGCGGTCGAGGTGCTGGCGCCCGCACCGGAGCGCGTCACGCCGCGCTGCCCGCACTTCGGGCCGGGGCTGTGCGGCGGCTGCCATTTCCAGCACATCGACTACGCCGCGCAGCTTCGCTTTAAGCGCGACGTCGTCATCGACCAGTTGACCCGCATCGGCGGCTTCCGGCAGCCGCCCGTGCAGCCGACGCTCGCCAGCCCGGACCCGTGGGCGTACCGCTCGCACGCGACCTTCCACCTCGACGATGAGGGCAACCTGTGCTACGTCCGCACCGACGGCCACAGCCTGATCGCGATCGAGGAGTGCCACATCATCCGGCCCGAGCTGCTCGAGTTGTTCTACGAGCTGGACCTGAGCCTGCCGGAGTTGGAGCGCGTGCGGTTGCAGGTCGGCACGGACGGGGACCGCACGGTGATCCTCAGCACGAAGGACGACGCGATCCCGGAGTTAGAGGTGTCGCTGCCGGTCTCGGTGAACTTCCTGCTCAGCGACAACGAGCCGGTCAACCTCGTCGGCGCGAGCCACGTGAATTACACCGTGCGCGGGCGAACCTTCCGCGTGACGGCGGGCGGCTTTTTCCAGGTCAACGTGCCCCAGGCCGAGGCCCTGGTCGATCTGGTCATGCAGCGGCTCAACCTGCGCGGCACGGAGACGGTGCTCGACCTGTACGCCGGGGTCGGCCTGTTCACCGCCTTCCTCGCGGAGGTGGCATCGCTCGTCGTGTCGGTCGAGAGCTACCCGCCCGCCGTGACCGACGCCGACATCAACCTGGCGGACCTGGACAACGTCGAGCTGGTCGAGGGCAGCGTGGAGGATGTGCTGCCTGACCTGGACGGCCCGTTCGACGCGGCGGTGCTGGACCCGCCGCGCGCCGGGATGGATCGCGCGGCGCTGGATGCGCTGGCCCGCCTCGCCCCGGCGGCGATCGTCTACGTGAGTTGTGACCCCGCCACCCTGGCCCGCGACGCCAAGCGGCTGGCCCAGAAGGGCTACCGCCTGATCGACGTACAGCCGGTCGATATGTTCCCGCAGACGTACCACATCGAATGCGTGGCCTTGCTGTCAAGGGAAAAGGCGTCCGCGGCTCCCCGCTAAGCAGGGGGAGCCTAGGGGATCTACAAAATAGACCGTTTGATCAGGCTGCGACCGGCGGACGGGGTTGCTTGGCTTCTTACAGTCGGGCGCAAGCGTACAGACGTTGGTCAAGGAGGGGGGAACCGTGCTCGGAGCAATCGTCGGTGACATCGTCGGGTCGCGTTTCGAGTTCAACAACCACAGGAGCAAGGAGTTCGATCTGTTCGCCGGAGGCTGCTTCGCAACCGACGACAGTATCATGACCCTTGCCGTCGCCAAAGCGATCATGGAAGCGGCGAAGGGCGGGGACCCGTCCGAGCGAGGCTACGACCCCGACTTTCATGCACGCCTTTCCGCCCTGACCGTGAAGTATATGCAGGAAATTGGGCGCAAGTACCCGAACTGTGGGTTTGGCGGCATGTTCTACAGGTGGGTGTTCAGCAGTGATCCCGCCCCCTATAACAGCTTCGGCAACGGGGCGGCGATGCGCATAAGCCCCGTCGGATTCTTTGCGCAGTCCGAGCAGGACGTTAAACGCCTCGCCGAGACCGTGACGGCGGTCACCCACAACCACCCCGAAGGCATCAAAGGCGCGACTGCAACCGCCGTGGCGATCTATATGGCCCGGAATGGCGCACGACAGAGCGAGATCCGCGAGCGCATCACGCGCGACTACTATCCCCTGGACTTCAGGATCGACGATATTCGGGCGACCTATCGCTTCAACGAGACCTGCCAGGAGACCGTTCCGCAGGCGATCGAGTGTTTCCTTGAAGCCACGTCTTTTGAGGACGCCATCCGCACGGCCATCTCCCTCGGCGGCGACAGTGATACGGTGGCCGCGATCACCGGCGCGATCGCCGAGGCGTACTTTGGCGTGCCGAAGGACATCAAAGCAACCGCCCTCACCTACCTGGACGACGAGCTGCGGGCGATTTACGACGAGTGGACGGCCTGGGTACGCCCCGCTTGAACGAGCGAGAGGGCAGGCACGGTCAAAACATCAAGGCAAGCTTGACGTTCCCCATCGGATGCGTGGCACACTTCATGCAAAGTGGGCACGCGCAGTGGGTGCGGTATAATCCGGCCGTTTGTGGTTAGTCCAAGTTGAAGGAAGTCATGAACAACCATTCAATCGACCTGCACGCCGCGCTGAATGCGGCTGAGACGATCGCCCGGCAGGCGGGGACCATCCTGCTGCAATACTACGAGCGTGGCCGCGAGTCCGTGACCAAGAGCAGCCAGATCGACCTGGTGACCGAGGCCGACCAGGCTTCCGAGGCGTTCATCGTCAAGGCGCTGCGCGAGCGATTTCCGGATCACCGCATCAACGGCGAGGAGGGGGGCGGGTATGGCCCCTCGCTGGCGGAAGCACCGTACCAGTGGTGGGTGGATCCGCTCGATGGGACGACCAACTTCGCGCACCGCTTCCCGGTCTTCGCCGTCAGCCTGGCGATGTCCACCCCGGACGCGCGCCCGGTGCTTGGCGTGGTCTACGACCCGACGCGCGACGAGTGCTTCAAGGCGATCCGGGGCCACGGGGCGACGCTCAACGGCCGCCCGCTGTGCGTCTCCGACGTGGACACGCTCAGCCAGGCCCTCGCCGCGACCGGCTTCCCCTATGACGCCTGGACTGCCAAGGAGAACAACGCCGACCGCATCCGGCACTTCCTGCTGCGCACGCAGGGCGTGCGCCGCGCCGGGTCGGCGGCGCTCGACGTGTGCTACGTCGCCGCCGGGCGCTGCGACCTGTACTGGGAACGCGGC
>CAZGLU010000540.1:0-2985 GCA_964526095.1 uncultured Anaerolineaceae bacterium
GGTCGCAAGCGGCTTATTTAACGTGCCGCAGCGCAGGCAGGTGACGGGCGTGCCCTCGATGGGGGGCGGCAGCTTGGCGCGTGCCTCGCGCAGGTTGCGCACCAGTTCCGGTTCCAGGCTGTCCTCGCGCCCCTGCACGTAGCGCATGGCGTCCTCGACGTGCCGCCGCTGCCGGTGGATCCCGCGCACGACCGGCGGTTGGTCCAGATTGGTCCCGCACTGAAAACAGAAGATCGCGCGCGGTAGGTTCTCATGGCCGCAGGTCGGGCACGTTCGAGTTTCCATGATCGTGTACTCCATTGGGCGAACGCCCGGCGTTCAATATGGTGATTTTACTTGCGACGGGTTCGGACGCAAACCCCACGCGTTGCAGGCGCTACGTTGACCGTGAATCTTTGACCGTAAATCAAGGAGTCTCCCGTTCAAGTCTGTTCGGGCGCAAGCCTCCCCGTGCCGCCAGGCCCTAGCGTTCGCGTCGTTCGACGCGGACCTCCGGCCCGGCCAGCGCCTGTTCAAGCTCTGCCGCGCGGTTGGGGGGGACCTGCACGACCAGCGCGAGCTGTCCGGCGGCGAGTTGCCCGCCGATCTCGGCCAGCATGGGGCGGGGGAAACCGAAGCGCGTGACATGCGCGATGCCGTAGCCCACCGCCGCGCCGATCGCGCCGCCGACCGCCAGGATCAGTGCCAGCGCCAGCAGGGCCGCGACATGTTCCAGGCCCAGCACGCCGCCGTGAACCGCGCCAAGGCCCAGCAGCACCGCGCCCAGGATCGCGCCCGAATACACGCCTTCCTGCGGCTCGACGTTGTTGTTGACCACGACCGGCTCGCGCTCCGGCTCCCGCACGATCAAGGCGGAGTGGCCGATGTCCAGCAGGCCGAGCATGCCGCGTGCGAGCAGCGCGTCCATGGCGGCGGCCAGCGCCTCCGGCGAGGGGAAGATCACGATCAGGTTGACGGTCCGCCGCCCGAGCGGGTTCACCATACGGCCAGTCTCCGCCGACAGCTAGCGGGGGACCTGGGAGGGTCCGCCGGTGCCGCTATGTCCCCGGCGTACGTAGCCGGGCGGCACCTTCGTGCGCAGGGGGATCTCAACGTGGAATGTCGTGCCCGGCAGGCGCTGCTCGTCGTAGCCCTCGCTCTCGACCCAGATGCGCCCGCCGTGCGCCTCCACGACGCCGCGCGCGATCGCGAGGCCCAGGCCCAGCCCGCCGCCGCGAAAGGCCGTCTTGCTGGTCGAATGGAGCTGCGTGTCGCCCGCCGTGTAGAAGTGGTCGAAGATCAGCTCTTGCTGGTCCAGGTCGATGCCGATGCCGGTGTCGGCGATGCTCGTGCGGATCAGGTCGCCCTCGACCTGGGCGCGCAGCATGATCGTGCCGCCATCCGGTGTGTACTTGATCGCGTTGCTGAGCAGGTTGCTGTAGGCCAGTTCCAGCAGGGCCGCGTCCGCGAAGAACTGCGTGGGCCATTCCTCCGGGGTGTAATAGAGCAGCAGGCTGCGCTGCTCGACCACCTGTGCGTAGCCGTCCACCACGCGCCGGATCACGTCGCGCAGGTTGGTCGGCCCCAGGCGCAGCTCAACCCGTCCGGACGCGATGCGCGAGATGGTGATGATCTCGTTGATCACGACGTTGAGCCGTTCGATCGACTCGCCCAGCCCGGTGAGACAGGCCCGCACCTCCTCGTTCTGCGCCATCATCTCCTGAATGGCGGGCGACGTCTGGACGAGGCGGTTGTAGCCGTAGACGGTGGTCAGCGGCGTGCGCAGCTCGTGGGCCGTAAGCTGGATGAAGTCGTCCTTGATCCGGTCCAGGCGCAGCAATTCCTGGTTGATGGCCTCCAACTCGCGCACGTTCGACTCAAGCTGGGCCACCCGCTCGCGGTTGTATGCCTCCTGAACCGGCTCGGCGCGTTTGCCGGGGTCCGGCTCATGGTGCAGGGCAGCCTCGATCTGCGTGGTCAGGGTTGCCACGTCTACCGGCTTGTCGATGGTGCCGGTCACACCGGCGGCCAGCGCGCGGCGCCGCGCGGCGGGCTGGTCACCGGGCACCAGGGCGAGGATCGGCACCTCCGCCAACTCAGGGGTGGCGCGGAACCGGGCCGTGATCTCGGACCCGTTCAGGTCGGCCAGGTCCAGGCCGGTCAGGATCAGGTCTGGCCGGTGCTGGAGCGCGAGGTCCACACCCTCCGAAGCCCGGCGCGCGGCCAGCACGCGGTAACCCGCATAGGACAGCGCGCGCTGGATCATCAGGCGGCCAGCGTCGTCGTCGTCAATCGTGAGGATCGTGGTGGGTCGGGTCATCCAGTTCCGTCCGGGGACATTAAGTCAACAGGCTACAGCAGCGGATCGTCACGCGCTTCGTCCAGGTCGTGCCCCGCCGCCAGGTCCGGGGCGGGTGGGGGAGCGGCCTCGTCAGGCTCCGTCACGTCCAGATCGGGGCGTGCGTGGTAAGGCGGCGTGCCGCGATCGGCGCGGTTGGCCGTGCGCTTGAGGTGCGGGTCGTCCGGGCCGGTCAGGGTCGAGGCGCGGTGAGGCGAGTCCGGGTCATGCGGCAGCACGACCTGCTTGACGCGCGGGATCTCCGCCGGTTCCGGGGCGTAGATCTCGTCATCCCCGGCGGGTGGGGCCTGGGCCTCCCAGCGTGCGATAAAGCGCTTGACCCACTCCAGCTCGGCCTCCAGCATGGCAACGCGGTGCTCGAAGATGGCGACCACGTTGAACGCGGCCTGATGCCCCTCGAGCTGCCGCCACCGGTGGAGCGCCTGCTCCAATCGCGACGCCAGCTCCTGCTGGTAGGCGATGAACGCGTTGCGCAGTTGCGACGAGCGCAGCACGTACAGGTTCGCCAGCCCCAATTCGAAGCCGCTGGCATGGTCGCGCGGCGTGCTGAGCAGATCGACGACGGCGGTTTGCAGCACGCCGTACCCGGCGGGCGTGATCCGAGATCGGAAGAGCACACGTCTGAACTCCAGTCACCGCTCATTATC
>CAZGLU010000541.1:0-2963 GCA_964526095.1 uncultured Anaerolineaceae bacterium
GGACCAGCCCGACGACGGCCAGCACAATCCCGGCGGTGCCTTCCACAACCACCAGCCCGACCACGACCAACACGATCCCGGCGACGATGCGCGCGATGCGTCCCGGCCCGCTTGCCAGAAAATCGATCAGCCCCATTGCCTCTGCTCCTCACAGCTTGTCTTACGCTATGGGTTTAGATGACAGGCGCGCGGAAAGGTCACACGACACGGGCAGGGTGCCGGTCAGGAGCTGAGAGGGATGCTGAACACGCGCGGTCCGCTCGGCTGGTCGGGGAAGGGGCTGCCCGCCTCCGGTTCGAGCGAGACGCCGAACGCCTGATAGGCGTCAAGCGGCTGTTCCAATGGGACGCGCACGTACGTCGCTTCACGCGTCTGCTCGCGGAACAATCCGCCGCTGATGCGGTTGCCTTCGCGGTCGATCAGCCACAGTTGAAAGATCTGGTCCTCGGCCAGTGGTGGAAGCTCCGCCACGCGGATCACCGCCTCGCCCTCGTCCGGGGCGACGACCAGATCGCCCGTTACGGCGTCGTCCACCTCGCCGGGCCCGATCGCGTAGCGGCTGGCGCCTTCCGCCGCCGACAGCCGTTCGTAGGTGCGCGCCAGCTCAAGTTCCGGCTCCGGGCCGCGCGCCTGAATCAGCAGCACGCCGACCACGACCAGCAGGATCGCGGCGGCGGCCAGTATCGCGGCCACGCGCCACCGGCGGCGGGGCCGGATCACCTGGACGGGGGCGGGCGGTGAGCCGGGTTCCGGCGCCCCCGGCGGCACGACGTCCCCGGCTGCCGGGCGCTCGGCGGCTATCCGGCGGCGCAGGTCCGCCTGAAGCCGCTCCGGAGCAGGCTGTACCGGCGCCAGTGCGACGAGGTGCGCCGCCACCTGGCGATATTCCTCCAGCACCGCGTGGGCGTCCGGGTTCGCGCGCAGCCACGTCTCGAAGCGGGCGCGTTCGTCGGGGTCCAGCGCGCCGAGGGCATAAGCCGGGATCAACTCGTACAAATCATCGTGCTCCATAGACCGGACGTGATAACTTTCACGAACCTCCTTCAACCGGATCTACGCTTGCGCGCCGGGCGTTGGATCTGTGGGCGTATCGCCCAGCCAGGCTGCCCGCAGTTTCTCCATGCCCAGCCGGATGCGTGTCTTGACCGTGCCCACCGGCAGATCGAGATGCTGCGCGATCTGGCTGTGGGATAGGCCGTAGAAAAACGCCAGCTCGATCACCTGCGTCTGTTCCTTCGGCAGCTCGCCGAGCAGGACCTGCAACAGCCGGGGCACGTCCCCTTCATGGCCGGTGCTGAGCGCCTTTTCCCACCGCTCGGTATCCTCGTCGATCAGCAGCGTGTTCACGATCGGGTCCCGCTGCTGGTGACGGTAGGTGTCGATCGCCAGCCGCCGCGCGATGGTGAGCAGCCACGTCACAAAGGACCCCTTGCGCGGGTCGTACGTCACGGCCTTGTGCCACAGCCGCATGAACGTATCCTGCGTCACCTCCTCAGCCGCCATCGGCTCGTTGAGCACGCGGTAGGCGACCGAGTATACCAGGCTGGCATAGCGGGTATGCAACGCCAACAGGGCGTCTTCGCTCCCAGTCTGCACTTGCTGGATGAGGCTGGCGTCGGTTTCGCTCATAAGGAGTCGAGCACCGGGTTCCCGGTCCGCATTCGGCGGCCGGGCCGGGCGCCTCACACATGACGGCCTTCCCCGGCCCGTACAGGCCGGGACGCCGTGAGGCCAGATGCAGCAGCTACGGATACCGGAACTCGTTCAACCTAACTATATCATGAGTTGCGGGCGGTAGCCCTGGTGTGGGTCAAAAAACGGCGTGCTTCAGCAGCACGCCGGGTCGAGCCGTGACCGTTCGTGAGGCGGGACGCGGGCTAACCTGCCAGCCCGGCTGCCGCCGCCCCTTTTCGGGGGGATGGCGTGGACGGCGAGGGGCGGTCTGCCTGCTCGGCTTCCGCCAGGTCTTCCACCAACTGGATCACGTTATTCCGGTAGATGCGCAGGGTTTCCGGCAGTGACTTGATCAGGGTGCGATAGGCACGGTCGAGGCGGAATCCCCCGTCCAGAGAGCCGTCGTGCGCGTACTCGTCCGCGACGCGCTGCGCTTCCTCAGGGGTGTCGAACGGCCCGGCCAGCGCGCGCCAGCGCGCGCCCTTCAGCCCCGGACAGCCCAACACGAACCAACGCGGCTGGCGGCGCATTTGCGCCTTCCATTGCTTCCACTGCTCAGGCGTAAGCTGGTGAAAGGTTAAGGCGCGGGCGATGTCCTTGAGTGTAACAGGATCGTCGTTCATCGTGGTGCCTCCCTTTTTCCCAAACGCCACGAACAACAAGGGCGAGGCATCACGCGCGGATGCTCGCCGCAGCATTTGGTATTGTCCCTGCATCCCTGGCTGGGGACAGGCTTGCCCCCACATGCCGGGATGATCGGGCGTTACGTTTACGGGGTAAATTATAACACGGTTTTGTGCTATCTGATCGCTGCGGGCCGGGGCGCGGCGGTCAGGGCGGGCGAGGTTGTGCGCTGTTCGGGGTTGTGTCGATAATAATTGACAGCAGGCCCACGGGCCAGCCATGCGGTTGCGACGCAAGGGAAGGACGATGTTTCCGATAGGCGATGATAATCACGGCGCACGGGGCGTGCCGGTGGTGACGTTCGGCCTGATAGCCCTGAATGTGCTGGTTTTCATGTATGAGATGACGCTCAACCCGGACGAGCTGGTACGGTTCGTCTTCACCTATGGCGTGATCCCCGCTGAGATCGAGCGGGGCGAGAACCTGTTTTCGCTGCTCTCCTCGATGTTCGTGCATGGCGGCCTGGCACACATCGGCGGCAACATGCTCTTTCTGTGGATTTTCGGCGACAACATCGAGCAGCGCTTCGGGTCGGTGCTGTACCTGCTGTTCTACCTCGGGTGCGGGCTGGTCGCGTCCGGCGCGCACATCCTCGCCAACCCGGA
>CAZGLU010000542.1:0-2958 GCA_964526095.1 uncultured Anaerolineaceae bacterium
CCCCCCTATCCTACACTCTTTCCCTACACGACGCTCTTCCGATCTCCCACCACGCAAGACCTGCGCCTCACGCTGCCCATCGAGGCGCTGGGGGCGTTCCGCGAGTGGTTCTACAGCGGCGTCGGGCGCGAGCGGTCGCCGTTCCGCGAGATCCATGAGGAGCTGGTGCAGGAGACGAAGCTCCTGCCGATGCTGCTGCCGCGCGAGGTGGAGTACCAATGGCTGTGGACCGCCGAGCAAGAGGCCCTCACCGGACGCCTGGGGCAGACGGGCGTGCTGACCCAATACTTCCTTGAGATCTATGACGTGACGTTCACCAGCGCGCGGGCGCTGGGGTCGCTGCTCGACCTGCCGCCGGAGAGTGGCGCGCTGTGGACCACGCCGGAGCTGATCGTGGAATGCGCCTACGTTCAGATGAACGTGGACGGCGAGCGCCGCGCGGTGCGGGTCAACGGGCTGGCCGTGCTCCGCCCTCCGACGGATGCCCGCATCGCGTCGGACTTCTGAGGCCATTCTGAGGACAGCCGATGGCGAGCGTGTTTCGTGCCGGGCCGGTTGAGGCGCGCCCGATCCGGGCCGAGGATGCCGGTGCCCTCCAACGCCTGCTGGAGTCGTGCGAGGATTACACGCTGCTCGTCGAGGGACAGGCTCCGGACAGCGAGGCCGCGCTCGACCTCATGAGCGAGGTGGCGCCCGGCAAGACACTGCGCGACAAGACGCTGCTCGGCCTGTACGCGGCGGACGGCACGCTGGCCGGGGTGCTGGACGTGATACACGACTACCCGGTGCCGGGCGAGTGGTTCCTGGGGCTGCTGCTGCTCGACCCGCAGTGGCGCGGGCAGGGATTGGGCACGGCGGTCGTGCGGGCGGCTGAGGCGTGGGCCGCACAGGGCGGCGCGCGGGCGATCGGGCTGGGCGTGGTCGAGGTGAACGTCGATGCGCTGCGCTTCTGGCAGCGGCTGGGTTACGCTGAAGTCAGCCGCACGGCGCGGCGTCCGTTCGGCCAGCGCGAGCATGTGGTGATCGTGCTGCGCCGCACCCTGGACACCTGAGCCGCTCAGGTCCACTGGGCCCAGGGATCGTCGGGGTCGCGCGCGCCGTAGATCACCGTCAGGCGCACCATGTCCGCCCAGACGCGAAAGGCGGCATGGTCGCCGTTCAGCCGCCAGCGCATCTTGCGCGGGATGCGCAGCCACGCATACGCGATCAGCCGCCGTTCCTCGCGGGAGGCCGCCTGCAACAACTCGAAGTACCAGCGCGGCAGCGAGGCGCGCAGCACGTCCGAGCGGGCGACGACGACGGCCGCCGCGAACGACATCAGCGCCAGCATGGTGAAGATCAGCGGCGCCCGCGTGCCGCCCAGCAGGACGCTGTTCTGCGTGACGACCCGGACGATCATCGACAGCAGCACGCACCACACGCCGAACGACACCAGGAAGCTGATCACCGGGTAGGGCCGTCGTTCCTCGCCGTAACGGCGGAAGCGGGCGAGCAGCGGGTCCTTGTACAGCCCGCTGATGATCGCCGCGTAGTACAGCGTGACCGCGCTGACGGCGAGCGTCACGGCCCATAGTGCGACGTCGGTGACCCCGATGACGCTCCCCATCTCGTCGTGCAACGACCCCGTTCTGAGTCCCTTTATACCTTCATTGTACTATGGACTATTCAGCGCTGACCCCGGTGAAGTCAAGCGGCACGACCTGGAACCACGTCGTCCCCGGCTTGAGCGGGATCGGCTCGGTGCCCGCCTCGTCGCGCCAGAAGGTCAGCGGGTGATCTTCCTCCCAGCGCATCCAGTAGCCGTCGATCCGCTCCCCGTCGCGGAAGACGGTGGCAGGCCCCAGCGTCCAGATCTGGATCTCGATGGAGAAGCTCAGGTTGCCCTGCCATTCGCTCTCGACGATGGCGAGGTCCGGCTGGTGATGGGCGTACACCACCACGATGTTATCCGCCATCACCTGCGCGCCGTTGTTGGCGTCCGTGTGCGGCGTCCCGTCCACGAAGCGCGCGTAGCGCCCCGTCGCCGGGTCGTAGTCCCACCGCACGGTGTCCGGCCCATAGGGGATCGTGATCGTGTGCGCCGCGCCGTCGCTGGCGGGCACCGCCGCGTCGAAGGCGATGTCATTGATCACCGGCGGCGTGTTGACGCCCCGCTCCTCGGCGCGCGCCCACACCTCCGCCGGGACGGCGAACAGGTTGTGCGGGACCTCGATCTCCGGGTCGCGGAAGTAGAGCGGCGGGCCGACCGTGACGCCCTCGAAGGCGCGCGGCGCGAACGGCAGCGACGCGATGCGCTGGCGGATCGGCTCGCTGGCGCCGGAGTAAACCAGCAGCGTCCCGTACATGGCCGGGATCTCCACGTCGAGCAGCCGGGCGGACCGGATCGAGCCGACGCGCGGCGGCGTCTGCGACCAGTAGATCGCGGTGAAGCGGGTCAGGCTGCCTTCGGTGTAGTGCTCGAAGACCATGTCGGCCTGCGAGATGCCCGCCTGGGGCCGCACGATCTCCGGCGCGTTCGAGATCTTGGCGGCCAGGGGGCGGCGCTGCAACAGGGCGGGGTCGTCCACCTCCAGCCCGGTGAGCGGGTTGTAGGCCGGGCCGTAGCGCGCCGTGGGCGTGGGGGTGGGCGATCCGGCGGTTGGCGCCGCCTCCGTTGGCGCGGGCGTGACGCGGGCGTGGCCGGGCGTGGCCGTGACGCGCATCACGGGGCGGGCCGCCGCCAGGCCGCACCCGGCCAGCGCCAGCCCCAGCGCGGCGCAGGCCAGGAACGCTGCCGCACGGCGCAGCATTAAGGATGGCGGGAGGACACGCTGTGTTTTCATACGCTTTTCACGACGCTGGCCGGACAGGTGTTGTATCCTTCACACAGAGGGCCATGACAGGCTGTCCCTCCACCAGTACTTAAGGTGACTTGTCCCATGATTGGGTCGAATGTAGCATAATACATAACGCCAGACA
>CAZGLU010000543.1:0-2952 GCA_964526095.1 uncultured Anaerolineaceae bacterium
TACTCCATCCGCGACGGCTACGACGTGATCCCGATCCCGGTGTCCGAGATCCGCCTCTCCGGCGGCGCGGCCAAGAGCGCCTTCTTCTGTCAGATGGTTGCGGACGTTACCGGCAAGCGCGTGATGGTCCCGTCGGGCAGCGAGTTCGGCGCGAAGGGCGCGGCGCTGCTTGCCGCCGTGGGCCTGGGCTGGTTTGCGTCCGTCGAGGAGGCCGTGCACGCGACCCTCAGCCCGGCCCGGACCTACGACCCGGACCCCGCGCGTGCCGCTGCGTACGAGGCGAGTTACGCCACCTACGTCGCGCTGCGTGAAACGCTGCCGCCGGTCTGGGATGTCCACGCCGAGCGCACCCGTCTCTAGCCCTCCCGGCTATCCTCTGTCTCCGGCTTCCCGGCCTCCAGCGGGCGCTTGAAGACGCAGAAATAGGCGTTGGTCCACGGGCGCACCGAGGTGCCCTCCGTGCCGCCGACGCACACATCATGGTTGTTCCCGACGATGGCGGGCTGCATGTGCACCAGCTCCCAGCCTTCTTTCCCCAGGCTGTCCAACTCCGGAATCATCGCCATCGGGTGATATTTGGGCACGTTTTCCACGTCGGGGAACATGGTCGTGAAGTCGCGCTTGTCCTTGTTGACGTCGGCCCAGACAAACGTGGTGAAGTATTCCCACTGCTGCATGTGTGCTGCCTCCTGGCGGTGAACCGGCTTCATTCAGCATTACGCAGCCGGGCGAGGCACGTTGCGGGCGCCGGACGGAACTGCAGTTTCTCCGCCAAATAAGTGTGTTTTGGGACAGGTATATGCTGGTCCGGCGTCTTACAATAGTGACCATTAGTGTCAGAAAAAGCACGTTAACCACGGCCTGCCGTGGGACAGCATCCCGGAATAGCGCATGCCCCCACCATCCGAGTTCGCCCGGCTGACCGTCCTGACCGTCACGCACGATACGACCCTCGCCTCCCGGATCGCGGCGGCCCTGAATGTGTCGCCCGCGCCGGAGTTGATCGCGGTCGCGGATCTGGACGAGGCCGTTCATGCCGTCGCGCGTGGCGCGGACGCCGTGCTGCTCGACGCGGCCCTGATCCCGGACGACGGCGCCCTCAAGGCGTTCAAGGCGCGCGTGGGCACGGTGCCGGTGATCGTGCTGTTGGAGCAGTGTGATTCGCCCGCACGCTGGGGGGCGTTGGAGCGTGAGGCCAACGCCGTTGTGTGCTGGGACCGCCTGGAGGACGACCTGCACGACACGCTGAGCCGGGCGGTGGTGCGGCGGGCGTTGGTCCGGGGTGTCGCCGGGCGGATCGCCCGGTCGGCGCATGAGGCGGCCCCGGTTGGCGAGGCGGCGTTCGGGCCGATGAGCGACGTGCAGCAGGTAGCGGCGCAGAGCAGCCTGACCGTCGAGCGCCTGTCGCCGGGCTTTGACCTGGGGCAGCCGCACCCGGCGAGGCCGGGCGAGGCCCGCACCTTTCTGCGCGGCCTGTCGCTGACGTCTGCCGTGCCCGCCAACGGCGGCGCCTGTGTGGTCCGCACCGCCTGCGCGCTGAACTGCGGGTCGCACTTCTGCGGCCTGGCGGTGACGGTCCGCGAGGGCCATGCCGTGAAGGTCGAGGCGGCGGACTTCCCCGACGAGCGTTACCGGCGCATCTGCCTGAAGGGCATCAGTCAGGTGCAGATGGCCGCCCACCCGGACCGGCTGCGCACGCCACTGCGCCGCGTCGGCCCGCGCGGGTCCGGCTCCTTCGAGCCGGTAAGCTGGGACGCGGCGCTGGACGGGATCGCGGCGCGGATGGCGGCGCTGGCCGCCGAGCACGGCCCGGAGAGCCTGATGTTCCTGTCCTACTCCGGGCAGCTTGGCGCGCTGCACGGCGTCAACGGCGTGTACCTGCGCCTTGCGAGCGCCCTGGGCGCTTCCGCCACCGACCCTGTGAGCTTCGGGGTCGATACGGCCGTGCCCAGCGGGCTGGAAGACACCTTCGGCCAGGGTGCCGGGTACGTCGCCAACGATTACGCGGACCTGGTTAACTCCCGTCTGGTGCTGATCTGGGGCACGAACCCGGTGTATAGCCGCATGAACTGGTGGCGCTTCTTCGCGGACGCGCAGAGCGGCGGCACGCGGCTGGTGACGATCGATCCGCGCTTCACCGCCACGGCCAGCAAGAGCGATGACTGGCTCCCCGTGCGGCCCGGCACCGACCTGTACCTTGCGCTGGCGATGCTGCGCGAGATCGTCACGCACGGCTGGATCGACCGCGCGTTCGTGACGCGGCACACCGTCGCCCCGCTGCTGGTGCGGCTGGACGACGGGCGCTACCTGCGGGACGGCGACGGCGGCTTCGTGGTGTGGGACGAGGCGGCGGGCAGGGCCTCCGACCCGGAGCGCGCGGAGTCCCCGGCGCTGCATGGCGTCGTGACGGTGGACGGCGTCGCCTGTCGCCCCGCCTACGACCTCCTGTGCGAGATGGCGGCGCCCTATACGCTGGACCTCGCCGCCGCCAGGACCGGGCTGCCGCCCCACCGCATCGCGGATCTGGCGCGCACCTATGCGACGTCGCGGCCCGCCCGGATCTACACGCTGTACGGTATCGACCGCTGGCATCACGGCGCCACGTTCGGGCGGCTGATCGGCACCCTCGCCGCGCTGACGGGCAACGTCGGCATCCCCGGCGGCGGGGCGGGCGTGGACGGCTTCTGCGATTTCCCGCTGTTCGCGTCGTCGTTCCCCACGCCGGACGGCACACGTTTCGTCCCGGTGAACCCGGCGGCGCTCCCGGCGCAGATCCTCTGCGAGCAGCCGAACCCGATCCGGATGGTGTGGGTCGCGTTCAGCAACTGGCTGAACCAGTGGCCCGACCAGGCGCGGCTGCGCAGCGAGATCCTGCCGAAGCTCGATCTCCTCGTCGTGTCGGAGATGAGATCGGAAGAGCGTCGTGTAGGGAAAGAGTGTAGGATAGGGTGT
>CAZGLU010000544.1:0-2944 GCA_964526095.1 uncultured Anaerolineaceae bacterium
TAATGAGCGGTGACTGGAGTTCAGACGTGTGCTCTTCCGATCTACGTCGAAGACCATGCTCGACGTGCGGTCCTCCTGCACGAGGCGCTCCCCGATCCAGCCGCGTACCAGGAGGTCAGCGGGATCCAGATCGGTGTTGATGATCGGGCCGAGGGGGCAGAACGTATCGAAGCCCTTGGCGCGGCCCCACTGCCCATCCTGCTTCTGATAGGCGCGCGCGCTGACGTCGTTGGCGCAGGTGTAGCCTAACACGTAGTCGAGCGCGTCCGCACGGGAGACGTGCCGCGCCGTGCGCCCGATGATCACCGCCAGCTCGGCCTCCTCGTCCACGCGCCCGATCCCTGCCGGGACCTGGATCACGCCGCCGGTGGGGATGATCGCGCTCGGCGGCTTGAGGAACAACATCGGCTCGGCGGGCACGTCGGCCTGGTGCTCGGCGGCGTGCGCGGCGTAGTTGCGCCCCACGGCGACGATCTTGCTGGGCGCGACGGGCGCGGCCAGCGGCGCGGCGTCCAGCGGGAACAGCGCCTCACCCGGCGTCAGGTCGAGGGGCGGCGCGAACGGGTCGCCGGTCCAGGCGTGGACCACGCCCTCCACGACAATCCCCCAGGCGGGGCCGGACGGGGTGGCATAGCGGGCGAACTGGGGCATGGGCGTCCTCACTCTCTGCGGGCGGCAGCAGCGGCCACCGTGACAGTATAACCAAAGCGGCGATCTTACACGGATCGCCGCTTTCATCGTAAGTTTGGCTGCGTCGATCAGTGCGCGCGCCACGAGAGGCCGGTGCTCCCGGCGGTATCCGGCAGGCGCACGACGATGCGCTCCGCCTCCCCGGCAGCGTCCACCAACATCAGCGTGTCGCCGCGCACGAAGGCAATGTACGCCCCATCCGGCGACCAGGTGGGTACGGTGTCGGCGGCGCCCTCGGTGAGCGGGGTCGCGTTACCACTGGCCGCGTCGATCACGACGATGCTCGACGTGAACGGCGTCACCTCCAGCGCGGCGGCGAGGCGCGTCCCGTCTGGCGACCAGCGCGCGCTGAGGACGCCCTCCAACGTGCCGACGCGGGCCGGGGCGCTGCCGTCGGTCTTGACGGTGAACAACTGCCGGGCGCCCCCGGTGACCGGCTGCGCGACGTAGGCGATAGTCTCGCCATCGGGCGACCAGGCGGGCTGCTCGTAGGCGGTCTGCGGGCTGGCAAGCAGCGGCGTGACCTCGCCCGTTTCCAGATCCGCGATGTAGATCCCGCGCTGGCCGTCACGCGCCGACTCGAACGCGATGCGGCGTCCATCGGGCGACCAGGACGGCGCGCGGTCGTCGGCCTGCGTGCCCGCGATCCGCTGCGGGTCGGACCCGTCGGCATTCGCAACCCACAGCCCTTCGAGCGTCCCGGTACTGGCGTTCACGCCCTGGTAGGCGATGCGGCTTCCGTCCGGCGACCACGCGGGATAGAGCGCGCCGGAGAGCAGCGGCTCATGATCGCCACACCACGCCTGCACCTGGTAGATGCCCCCCGCGCCGCCCGTGATGGGCCGCGCGTGGTACGCGATCAGGCCGACCGGCTCGCCGGGCGGGATCTCCTCCACGCCGCACGGCGAAGCAGCCGCCGCTTCCGCCGGAACCCCGAAGACACGCACGGTATCATCCAGCCCCACGGTGACGATGCGCGTCCCGTCCGGGTGCATGCTGAGGTGGGTGATCTGGTCGCTGTGGGCGGTCAGCGTGGCGAGACGGCTGATCGGCTGGCCGCCCTCGATGGCCGGGGGCGCATCGTAGGTCAGCGCCTCGCCGGTCGCCGTGTCGAAGAAGTGCAGCGTGCCGTCGATGTTGCCCACCACAAACAGGCTCCCATCGCCGTTGAAATCGACGGTAAAGGACGGGCCGCAGGCGGTGGCGTACAGGTTCCTGCCGGTGCTGAGTTCGATCATGTTGACGCAACACTCGAAGGTTGAGGCCAGCAGCCGTGTGCCATCGGGCGACACGCTGAGATCGGTCACGGTGCAGGATGTGTCCACATCCACGCCCGGCCCGCCGTCGAGCGGCTGGCGGCGCAGCAGCGCCTCGCCGGAGGGATAGAGCAGGGCGGCGCTATCCGGCGTGAACTCCAGCGTCTCGACCGGCACCTGCGAGGGGTAGCGGGCGACCTCGTCCCCATCGGCTGCGTTCAGTACGACGACGCCCCGCCCCTGGCCTAACCCGGCGGCGATCAGCGTGCCATCGGGACTGTAGGCCAGCCCGGTGACGTCTGCCTCGACCTCGACCTCGTAGCGCAACGTGCGGGAGGTCATGTCCAGCAGCATCACGCGCGCCGACGAACCGGCCGTGCCCACGGCAAGCTGGGCGCCGTCCGGCGAGTAGGCGAGGCGGTAAGCGTTCACGCCGCTCAGCAGCGTGTCCGGGCTTTCAAAGGTGTCGCACCGGCAGATCAGCACGCCGTCCAGCGTGCCGATGGCGAGCTGGTCCCCGGCCGGAGACCAGGCGGCGTTCCACGCGGGGACGTCGTTCAGGATGCGAAGCTGCTGGACCTGCCCGATGTTGTCGGCGGTGATCGGCGGCAGACCCGGTGAACCATCTTGGGCTGCGGTAGGCGCGCCCGCCAGCAGACAGAGCGCGACGAGCAGCAGCGCCAGTTTGAAGCGCATGATACCCTCCTAAAACAGGACCCCGGTATGGCCGGGGTCCCTGAGGTGTTCGACAGTCGCCCGTTACTCGGTGACGACGGGGAATTCCTTCGCCGTCCAGGCGGGCAGGCCACCGGCCAGCGTCCGGACGTCTTCGTAGCCCAGCAGTTGCAGGGCGATCATCGCCATCGCGCCACGGTGGTTCTCGCCGGAGTAGACGACGATCGGTGCGGACAGGTCTTCCGGCAGCGCGTCGGGGTCAGCCAGCAGGTTGCGCAGCTCGATGTGCAGTGCGCCCTCGATCATGCCCTGATCGACCTCCG
>CAZGLU010000545.1:0-2933 GCA_964526095.1 uncultured Anaerolineaceae bacterium
CCCACGTAAGCGGCCAGCAGCACGCTGATCGCCAGCAGCAGCACGCCCAGGGCGATCCAGGCCCGCGCCGGGATGCGACCGTTGCGCTCCGCCTCGCGCCGCCCCGGCACCACCGCGTCGATGGCCCAGTTGGCAATGATCAGCAGCGCCGCCGCACCGATCCCGACCCAGCCACGCAGCCCTGGGGCCTCCGGCGCGAAAAAGCCCCTGGGCGCCTCCGTTACCTGCTGTTCCATGTGCATCGGTTCCCGCCGTCCTGCCACACTACTGGCACACGTTGTCGATGCGCGCGATCGGGCCTTGGATGTAGCCCGTCAGGCGTTCGTTTGACGACTTGACGCCAACAGGAATGAGGCCGAAGTCATACTTGCCTTCCAGCACGATCGTAAACTCACGAACCACGTTTTTCTTGTAGCTCCCTGTGAACTTCTGGCCGTCGATCGGGTCTTGATTGTTCCCATGCCATCCCGCTGAGTTTGGCCCCGCGCTGATGACGTTATCGCCGATCACTTCACTGATCCCAAGCACCCACCAGTTGAACTTGCCCTTTGGCGTCACCTGGTACACCAGCTCGGTTTTACCGTCCAGATACTGGTATGCCACGAGCTTGATGGTATGGCCGCTAAGGCCGGTTGCGGTGGCGTTGACAAGATCGGGCAGGGTCGCCGCGGGCGGCACGCACCCCACGTCTTCGGGGTTCTCCCCGTCATCACCCGGCGGGATCGTCTCGGAGCCGCCACCCGGCGGGTCATCGTCCACCATGTCGCCGGGGGGATCGCCGGAGTCACCGGTGGGCGGGTCGCCCTCCGTCTCGGAACCCGGCGGCTCGTCCTCGTCGCCCGGCGCGATCGCTCCGGGATCGGGATCCAGCGGGTCGCCTTCCGTGTCGTCGGTGGGCGGCGCGGAGGCTGGCGGGTTGTTGAACGCCTCCACCGTGTCCTCCAGGCCGGACTTCACAGCCGACCCGATGGCCACCCCGGCGATGATCGCCGCGATGCCGATCGGGATCAAGACGGTGTATTCAGCCAGTGCCTGACCAGACTGCCAGCGTGAATGCCTCTTGTGCCACATGCTCCCCTCGCTTTACGTACGTCCCCCGCGCCGGACTGAGCCTGTAGATCCAGCCTCAGTGTCCCACCCTGCGATCTAGGTTCGCTAAAGAGGAAATTAAAACTTAATTAAAGGCCAGGCAGAATTTACGTTTTAGGGTACCCACCCCTCGTCCCGGCGGCACGGTTGGCAGAACGGCGGCGGGGCGCTACCATTGTCTGCATCCGTCTTTAACCGGCAGGCAACTATGGCGATCCAGATCCTGAAACTGACGCTCGGCCCGATCCAGACCAACTGCTACCTCGTCGGCGACACGGCCAGCCGCGAGGCGGTCGTGATCGACCCCGTGGACCGCGCCACCCTGATCCAGCAGACCGCACAGGAACAGGGCTGGACGATCCGCGAGATCCTGGCGACCCACGCGCATTTTGATCACGTCCTGGCGAGCGACGACCTCCGGGCATTGACCGGCGCGCCCTTCCGCCTCCACCGCCTGGACCTGCCCCTGCTACAGGCCCTGCCGCAGTCCGCGCAGGTGTGGCTGGGGGTCAGCGTCCCGCCCCCCGCCGAGCCGGACGGGTTCGTGGACGAGGGCGACACGATCACCGTCGGGGCGATCCGGCTGGACGTGTTGTTCACGCCCGGCCACTCGCCGGGCCACGTCAGTTACGTACTGGCCGGGGAGCGGGCCGTGTTCGCCGGGGACGTGCTGTTCCGGGGCAGCATCGGCCGCACCGACCTGCCCGGCGCGGACCATGACACGCTGATGCGCTCCATCACCGGCAAGCTGCTGCCGCTCGGCGACGATTTCACCGTGCTGCCCGGCCACATGGACAACACCACCATCGGCGCCGAGCGCACCACCAACCCGTTCGTGCTGGACTACCTGCGCACGCAGGCCGGTTGAGGTCGGACGCAGCCGTGTCGTCGCCCTTACACGCCTTCACGTCCCTGCACACCCGCCTCCGGTTCATCTGGCGCTACCTGCGCGGGCGCACCCCCTGGGATTCGGGCATCGTGCCGCCGGAGGTCGTCGCCTGGATCGCCGGGCATGAGGCGGCGGGCCGCCCACCTGAGCGCGCGCTGGACCTCGGCTGCGGCACCGGCACGACGTCGCTCTACCTCGCGGCGCGCGGGTGGGACGTCGCCGGGATCGACTTCGCGCCGAACGCGATCCGCCGCGCCCGGCGCAAGGCGGCGCGGGCCTCGCTCAGCGGCCGGGTCGCGTTCCACATAGCGGACGTGACCCGCCTCGACTTCCTGCCGGACGACTTCGCCGCCGGCCTCGCGGTGGACATCGGCTGCCTGCACGCCGTCGACGAACCGCGCCGCCCCGCGTATGCGGCCCACCTCGCCCGGCTGACCCGCCCCGGCGCGGACTACCTGCTCTACGCGTTCCAGCCGCGTGTCAACAGCCGCGGCCAGCGCATGGGCATCGACCGTGCGGGCGTCGAGGCGCTGTTCGGCGCCGTCTTCGAGCTGATCAGCTACGTTCCGGGCATCGAAGCGACCGCTCCCCATCCGAGCGCATGGTACACGCTGCGGCGTGTGGCGGGTTCGTGACCGAACACGTACTGCTCCTCTTCTTGGATGGCGTGGGGCTGGGCGAGGACGACCCGGCCCGCAACCCGTTCGCAGTCGCGCACACGCCGGTGCTCGACGCGCTGGCCGGGAACCGGCGCTGGCTGTGCTCGACCCCGCGCCACGACAACGGCCGCGCGCTCTTCATCCCCACCGACCCGCGCCTGGGTGTGCCGGGCCGCCCGCAGAGCGCGACCGGGCAGGCAACGATCCTCACGGGCCGCAACGTGCCCGCCGAGATCGGGGAGCACTACAGATCGGAAGAGCACACGTCTGAACTCCAGTCACGAGATTCCATCGCG
>CAZGLU010000546.1:0-2926 GCA_964526095.1 uncultured Anaerolineaceae bacterium
CCCCCCCCCCCCCCGACACCTACACCCTATCCTACACTCTTTCCCTACACGACGTTCTTCCGATCTGAGGCCCAGTTACGCGCCAGTTACGCCGCGTCCCCTGGCCGGGTGGGGGCGCGCTCACCTGGTTACCTCCCCTTCCCTCCGCTCACGTGGGGAAGGGGCCGGGGGATGGGGGCACACCCCACGGACGAACGGGGCGGGTTTGGGAACCCGCCCCTACACAACACGTTGCGACGTGCCTTCTCCCCCTCTCCAACTTGATTGGAGAGGGGGCCGGGGGGTGAGGTCTGGGGTAAGGTCTCCCGCCTCAAACGCCGAGGTGATAGCCGAGCGCGACCAGCGCCACCGTCAGCAGGCCGTAGAACACTTCGAGGAAGCCGATCGTCTTCGCCGGGGACGGCTTGCGGTAGCGGGAGATCCCCCGCAGCGCCCGCCCCGCGAGGATCAGCGCCGCGCCCGCCGCCAGCCAGGGGACGAGGCCCGCCGCCGCGAGGGCCAGCACGGCGATCACGGCCAGCGCATTGGTCGCCACCACGCCCGCCGCGTTGTACGCCTTGCCCTTTTCCAGCTTCAGCCGCTCGCGCACGTAGAGGATCGAGGGCACGTCCCGCGCCGCTAGCACGGCCCACAGCGCCAGTGCGGTTTCCGTGGACGCGCCGCCCGCCAGCGCGATGCTGCTCGCGGCGGCGCCCAACGCCAGCGCGCCCGTCACCTCCGGGAGCAGGTCGCGCCCCCGCCCGGTGACGGTGCCCGCCATCTGCACCAGTCCCAGCGGCACGGCCAGCAGCACCGGCAGCAGGATCCTGGCGTCGTGCAGCGCCAAAGCCAGCGCCAGCCCCACGACCGCGACCGCGCCATAGCCCAGCGCGAACTGCTCGGCGGCGCGGGTTCGCGCGTAGCGTTTGCCCCGCCGCCAGTCCGCCACGGCGACCTTGATCGGCTGTCGCGCCAGGAACGCGCCGATCACCGCCAGCCCGAACGCCAGCCCGCCCCACGACGCGGCGACGAACAGCCCCAGCAGGATCGGCTCGAACAGAAAGCCCCAGCCGCCATGCTCCGGCGGCAGCGCGACGGACTTCAGGCGCACCTTCGCGGCGCCTGGCGAGGTGTGAGACACAGCAGACATACGCTCTCCTGGGGTATGATCCGGCATCTCCCGCCAGTTTACTCCGGTTGCTCTGCCTGATCGTTGATCTGGATCAACTCGTCCCCCTGCGCGGCCCCGCCGGCGTTCGCCTCGTCACCCGGCGCGCCCGGATCCGCCCCCGGCGCGCGGCGCGACCCCGTTCCCAGGTCGCGCACCAGGCGATCCAGCATGTCCAGCCGCGGCGGCGATTGGAAGTCGAACGCCGTCGTATAGCGTGACGTCCCCATCATCCGGCGCACCACCCGCTGTGCGACCAGCGCTGCCGCCAGTATCAATCCCTGCACGGCGCGCCGCCGCAGCAGCCACCCCGCGATCCCCAACGTGATCCGCCGCCGAACCTGCATGGCGCCCTCCGCTCACTCGTTACCGGCTGTGGTGTCGTGCCTGTCCATTTTACAACGACGGGTTAGCCGTCGCGCACCGTTCGTGCTCACTTCATGCGATTGGAGGGAGCATCAGGGGGGTGCGCCCTCACGCCTTACCCGACCGCGCCACCAGCCAGTCGCCCAGGTGCGGCCACAGCGTCAGCGGCGCGTCCCGCCCGATCACCATGCCGATGTGCCCGCGCTCGATCACCAGCAGGTCCTTGTCGGCGCTGGCGATCAGATCGTGCAGCACGGCGACCGAACGCCACGGCGCGATGTGGTCCCGCCGCGCCGCGATCGTCAGCGTCGGCACCGTCAGCCGCCGCAGGTCGATCCGCTCCCCCGCGATCTCCAGCGTGCCGTTCAGCAGCCGGTTCTCCTGGTAGAAGTCCTTGATGTACTTGCGGAAGACCTCGCCGGGGAACGGCGTCGGGTCGTTGGTCCACAACTGCATCGCCGCGAACCGCCGCGCAAAGGCCGGATCGTCGTGGTGCTCCCACCAATCCAGCGCGCGCCGCAACTCGTCCGTGGGCCGCACCAGCTTGAACGTGACGTTCAGCAGTTCCGCCGGGATATTGCCCAGCGTGTCCACCAGCCGGTCCACGTCCAGCCACGCGCGCCGCGTCCACACGCTGTAGATCCCGTCGTCGTGGTAGTTGATCGGACCCGCCAGGTTAATCAGGTTCGCCACCTCACCCGGACGAAGGTAGGCGTAGATGGCCGACATCATGCCGCCCATGCAGTACCCCAGCAGCGACACGGCGGCCTGCCCGCTCCGCTCGCGCACCACCTGCACCGCGCGCCCCAGCCGCTCCACGATGTAGGCGTCCATCGTGCAGGTACGGTCGGCCTCGGTCGCGATGCCCCAGTCCAGCATGTAGACGTCCACGCCGTGTTCGAGCAGCGCCCGCACCAGGCTGCGCTCCGGGATCAGGTCCATCACGTAGTAGTGGTTGATCAGCGAGGGGACGCACAGCACGGGGATCGGGAGCGGTCGCTCGACCAGCGGGTGATAGCGCAGCACGCGCAGCCGGTCGTCGGCGTAGACGACCTCGGCGGGCGTCTGCCCCACCAGCGCGCGCCCCTCCGCGAGGATTGTGTCTTGCGCGGCGGTGTAGTGCGCCCAGACGTCACGCATCCCGGCGCCCCACAGTTCGGCCCACCGCGCCAGCAGATCAGTCATCGTCGAGCGTGCGCTCCAACTGCTCGATCCGCGCCGCCAGCGCGTCGAGGCGCTGCTCCAGGCGCTCCAACAGGTACAGCTCACGCGCCGTCCGCTCCTGGACGCCCGCCACGCTCAGGATGAACGTCTCCGTTGCCTGCGTGATGCGCTGCTGCGCCTCCAGGGTGCGGCTGAGTTGGTAGCCGACGCGCCGCAGGAAGTCCGGGGAGCGCGTCAGGTTGTCCCAAT
>CAZGLU010000547.1:0-2913 GCA_964526095.1 uncultured Anaerolineaceae bacterium
CCTCGCCCTCGCCGCGCACGAACGTCAGGCGGTTGGCCTCGTCGCGCAGCAGGTCCGCCACCGCGACGCGCAGCGTCCGGCCCTCGCGCACGCTCTCCGGCGTGACGGTGCCCTCCGCCAGCAGCTCGCGGTTGAGCGTCACCGCGTAGTCGTAGTCCCCTTCCAGCTCGCCGCTGGCCTTCATCCAGTCGGTGAACGCCATCACGGCCCAGGCCGTTTCCTGCGTCGTCCGCCAGTGATCGCCCTCGCGTGCGACCATCAGCCAGCGCACGACGTTGGGCAGCAGGTCATAGTCGGGCGCGACGCGCGTCAGCGCCGCCAGTGCGATCGCCGTCGAGCGCGTGTCGCTGCTCCAGTTCCACCAATCCAGCTCGTCCTCCTCCCAGTGCGCCCCGGTCGCGGAGACGATCGCGGCGGTTTGCAGGTCGCTGACCAACTGCGCCACGGCGCCGTTGTCGGGGTCAAGCTGGTGGTAGGCCATCAGCATGAACGACCGCGCCCAGTAGTCCATCTCCAGCCGCTGCGCGAGCAGCGCATCGAGTTCGGGCAGCACCGGCTCGCCGTTGCGGGCGAAGACGTACAGGTAGAACGCCTGCCGGTTCAACTGCCACACCGGCGTGTCGATCGTGGGCCGGATGAAGTTCCCGCGCACGAAGTTCAGCGCGCGGCCGATCATATCTGCGCTCACGTCAAAGCCCGCGTCCCGCGCCTCGATCAGCCCCAGGGCTGCGTAGGCCGTGACGTATGGGTTGCTCTCCATGCCCGTGAACCAGCCCCAACCGCCGTCCACGTTCTGCGCGGCGGCGAGCCTATCCAACGCGAGTGTGAGCACGTCGCGCAGGTTCGCTTCCAGCGCCGGGTCCTCGATGCCCAGTTCCTTCAGCGCGCGGTAGGTCATGATGTTCGGCAGGAAGCGGCTGACCGTCTGCTCGATGCACTGGTGCTCGAAGTGCTTGAGGTAGTCCAGCGCGTCGATGGTCGTCGCCGCCAGCGACGGATCGACCTGGATCGTCAGCTCGCCCTGGTCCACGTCGAGGCGCGGCGGCAGGCTGATCGCCTCGGTGCGCGCGCCCGGCTCGCGGATCACGCCGCCCGTGCCGACCGTGTCCGGCGCGGTGTAGCGGTAAACCGGGATCGTGCCGTCCGGGCCGGTCGCCAGCGTCGGCTTGGTGGCGTCCTGCGCCCCGTCCTCACCGACGGCGTAGAAGGTCAGGTCCACGGCGGGCACGTCCTCGACGACGGCCACCCACTCGACGCGCGCCCGCGCCCCGGCCTCGATGGTGACGGTCTGCGTCACGTCGCTTTCGAGCGTCACGCCCTCGGCCTCCAGCGTCGCCTGGACCGTCTGCGCCTCGTCGGTGTTGTTGTTGATCACGCTCGCCAGGGTCACGCGGTCGCCCACCACGAAGAAGCGCGGCGTCACCGGGCGCGTCAGCAGCGGCAGCGTGCTGACCACGTCCAGCACGGCGTCACCCACCAGCGTGTCGGCGGTCAGCCCGCGCGCGTCGAGGTGCCAGGTGGTCAGGTTGTCGGGCAGCGTCACGGACACCGTCGCGCTGCCGGTCTGGTCCGTGACCACGCGCGGCGCCCACAGCGGCGTCTGCTGGAAGTCCTCGCGGATCTCGACCTCTGGCGCCTCCGCGGGTGTACCCTCTCCCGGCGCCGCCGCGGCTTCGAAGACCATCCCGTCCATGGCAAAATTTGCGGTCGCGGTCGGCATGGGGGCGGGCATTTCGTTGGCCGCGTCGCGCAGCCTTTGTTCCTTCAGCAGTTCATCGGTCATCGTATCGAGCAGGGCCTCGAGCGCGACGGTGGTATACACGTTGTCCGGCTGGGGGCCGTAGAACGCTTGCTCGAGCGTGCTGCTGTTGGGCGGCATCAGCGCCAGGATCGCCTGATCGGTCAGCGTCAGGCCGACCTCCGCGCTGACCGGCTCGCCGCGCGGGTCGACCGTCTTCACGTCGAAGGTCACGGTTGCGCCCGGCTGTGCCAGCGTCGTGGAAGGCGTCACCGTGATGCTCAGGCGCTTGTGGGCCGGTTCGACGTTCAGGCTGATCGCGCCCGTGCGGAAGGAGGGGTTGGCGCTCTCCTCGTCCACGCCCTTGACCAGCACCACGCCGAAATGGATCGTCGGGGCGTGGTCCTCGGTGATCGGCAGCTCGTAGACCAGCGTCGAGCCTTCGACGCGCAGCACTTCATACGCTTGCACGCCGTCGCGCTCGATCGTCGCCAGCACGTGCGACTCGCCGCTGAAGGGGATCGGCACCAGGATCTGCGCCGTGTCACCGACCTGGTAGGTTTCCTTGTCTGCGATCAGGTCGATCTGGCTGCTCGGCTCGCCCCACCAGACGGAGCGCTGGCCCGTCACCCAGATCGTCACCGCGCTGCGGTTGACCCGCTCGCGCTCGTCGCGCGTCTGCGCGCGCACCTGGAAGATGCCCGCGTTGGGCGGCGTGAAGGTGAAGCGCGCCGTGCCGTCCGCGCCGGTCACGACCTCGGTCGTCTGGACCTCGATCTCGCGCTGGGTCCAGGTGTACTGCCCGAACTGGCCCTCGACCGGGATGCGCTCCCAACGCTTTTCCACGATGGTCAGGTCGATCTCCTGCCCGCCGATCGGGGCGCTGTCCGGCGTGACCGCGATCAGATCGACGGTCACGGGCTGGCCCTCGCGCCCGAAGTTGCGGTCGGTGCGCAGCCCGACGTAGACGTTCGCCGGGTGCGCCAGGACGGTCGTGCGCCCCGCGATGTACTGGCCGCTCTCGTCCACGACCTCCGCCTCGACGGTGATCGTCATCGGGCGGATCGCGGGCGCCTGCGTCCGTGCCAGGTCGATGATCACCTGGCCTGCCGCGTTCGTCGGCTCGTAGCCGCCGTCCAGGTCCACCCAGCCGAAATAGTCCTCGTCCGGATCGG
>CAZGLU010000548.1:0-2898 GCA_964526095.1 uncultured Anaerolineaceae bacterium
CGGAAAGGTGATATACCCGCAATGGCGCGTTTTGCCATCCTGGCCGACATCCACGGCAACCTGCCCGCCCTCGAGGCGGTTCTGCGCGATCTGGAGACGGTCGCGCCCGACGCGGTGATCGTCAACGGCGACGTGATCAATCGCGGGCCGCAGAGCCGGGAGTGCCTGGCGCTCGTGCGGGCGCAGGGCTGGCGCGTGGTGTTCGGCAACCATGAGGACTATGTGCTGAAGGGCGTGGACGGCGACGTGCCGCCCCTGTGGTCCTCGGACTGGTTCCTGCCGACGCGCAGTGTGGCCGAGTCCCTGACCGCCGAGGAGGCGGCCTACCTGCGGGCGCTGCCGTGGCATGACGTGATCGACGTGCCGGGCCTGCCCGCTGTGCGCGTGATGCACGGCAGCCCGCGCGCGCTCAACGACGGGTTGGGGCCGTGGCTGACCGACCGCGAATTGCTGGATACCGTCAGCAGCGTGCCGGAGCCGGTGATCGTCGGCGCGCACTCCCACCGGCCCTTCGATCACCGGGTCGATGGGCGCTGGGTGATGAACTGCGGCTCGGTCGGCGTGCCGTTCAATGGGAACCCGGCGGCGCAGTACCTTGTGCTCACCGGCGCGCGCGGCGCGTGGGAGGCGGACTTCCGCGCCGTGCCCTACGACCGGACGCTGACCTATGCGGCCTGGGAGGCCACCGGCCACCTCGAGCGCAGCATGGCCGCCCGCGTGTTCAAATACGAGGTTGAGACGGCCACCTTTCACCTGATGGCCTACGAGCAGTTCTGCAAGCGCCACGATCTGCCGCTCAACGAGCCGGGCAGCTTCGCACGCTATCGCCGCGCCGCCTCGCTTACGCCGCCGGGCCGCATGCTTGTCCGGCCTACGGACTGATGCCAGCGACCAGGGACTGCCGATGCCCCGCGTGAAACTCAGCCGCTTCAAGGTGCGCGAGCCTGCCCCGGAGGCCCTTGCCACCTACCTGATCTCGTATCCCGGCCATACGCTGCACTTCCACCCGGAGACCCTGCCGCCGATCACCTCCCCGGCGCTGTTCGGGGATGACCGGCCGCTGGTGCTCGACCTCGGCTGCGGGCGCGGGCGCATCATCATCGAGCGGGCGCAGCAGGACCCGGCCCGCAACTACGCCGGGATCGACTTCCACCAGAAATCGCTGTGGGACGCGGTGAACAAGGCCCACGCGGTGGGCGTGCCGAACGTCAAGTTCCTGCGCGGCGACATCCGGCGCATGTTGAAGCTGGCCCCCACCGGGTCGGTCATCGAGGCGTTCATGCTGTTCCCGCCGCCGTACCTCAAGCCGAGCCGCCGCCACAAGGACCCGCTGCCGGAGGAGACGCTGCGCGAGATCGCGCGTATGCTGGCCGAGGGCGCGCCGTTCCACTTCGTGACCGACAGCGCGGAGTACTTTGACGCCAAGCGCGCGTTGATCGAGGCGAGCGGCTGGTTCGAGATCGTCGCGACATCCGTCGGCTTCGAGGGCGGGCAGACGCGCTTCCAGGCGTTCTGGGAGCGGCTGAACGTCGAGTCGCGGCGGCTGAAGGCGCGGCGCACGGGGACCGCCGTCACGCCGTAACGCCGTACACTTCGCCTTGCGCATCCTTCGCCAGCCGCGTGGTGGCGAGCAGCAGCCCCATCGTGATCCAGACGAACGTCATCGTCGCGTGGAACAGGTCGATCTTGAAGTAGTAATGGTCGAAGACGCCGCCGCACAGCACGCCGACGAGCGCCGCCGTCAGCCCAAGCCAGACGTCACACAGGGCGGGCTGCGTCTTCACGCGCCGGTAGTGGGCTGCGCCGTAGCCGAAGACGCCCGCGAACAGCGCGAGGTATGCGCCCAGGCCCAGCAGCCCGGCGTTGGAGGCGACCGTCAGGTACGTGTTCGCCACGCCGAGGTACAGGTCGATCTCCGGCGTGCCGGAGAAGCCCACGCCGATCACCGGATGGCGCCCGATCAACCGCAGCGCGTCCCGGTACTCCCCGAAGCGCATCTGCGTTTCGACGTCCTCGCCCCGTAGCCCGGCCTCGAACTTTTCGATGGTGCGCTGCGTGAACGGCAGGAACAGCGCGATAACCCCCACCAGCACCATCACCAGCAGCAGCTTGCGGTAGCGCATGGCGGCGATGAAGGCGAACGCCACGCCGATCGACAGCATCGCGCCGCGCGAGTCCGTCAGGAAGATCGCGACGCCGATCAGCCCCAGGATTGTGACCACGAGGCGGCGGTCCAGGACCGGACGCTCGCTGAAGACCTGCGGCGCGGTCACGGCGCCGACCATCAGCAGGAAGCCGCCGAACGCGTTCGGGTCGATCCACGTGCCGATCGCGCGCTCGTTGAGGATCGCGCCGTAGGTCTCCCGGTAGCGGATCACGCCGCCGACCGGGTAGCCGATCCGTCCCAGGCGGTTCAGCAGCGCCTCGGCGGTCAGGTCCGGCAGCAGCCACAGCCCGATCCCCACCGCTGCCGCCGCCCCGCCGCACAGGATCAGGACCGCGATCGCGCGGCGCAGCGCAGCCGGGTCCCGCATGACGTCCACCAGGACCGGGATCAGCAGCAGCGACAGGAACATCTCCGCGACGTTGCGCAGCACGCGCGCCGTCAGCGGCGCGTGGCGCAGGCCGAGCAGGAACGCGAGCAGCATGATCAGCGCGAAGACGGCGACGATCGGCGTGACGGGCGTCGAGCGGAACAGGCGCCGCTGCCCGGTCATCCACTGCATGGCGTACACCAACAGGAAGCCGCCGAGCGCGGCGTCGAGCAGGGTCGGCGTGACCGCCACCGACACCGGCAGGGTGCCGAACGGCAGCAGGGCGATCACGCCCAGCGTGACGTACAGGGCGCCGTGCAGGTCGCTGAGCAGGTAGAGGCCCACGCCGAGGCCGAGCACGGCG
>CAZGLU010000549.1:0-2897 GCA_964526095.1 uncultured Anaerolineaceae bacterium
TCGGACGCCCCGGCCAGGAGCCGTACCACTATTGGGGCGCGGACTTCTACGAGGAGCACAACGCCTACGCCGGGCTGCTGCCGCTGCTGGCGATCCCGCTCATGTTCCGCTGGATGCGGCGCGAGGCGTGGACCTTCTACGGCCTGATCGCGTTCGGGTTGGTACTGGCGATCGGCGTCGAGGGGACGCTGCTGCCGCTGCTGGTGCGCTGGGTGCCGGGCCTGGGGATGTTCCGCGTGCCCGCGCGCGCGCTGCTGTTCGTGATGCTCGGCATGGCCGGGCTGACCGCGCTGCTGATCACGGCCCTGCAAGGCGCATCCCTGGACGAGCGGCGGAGCGCGCTGCGTCCCGCGCTGCGGCGCTGGATCCCGGCGGCGGCTGCGACGGCCTTCGGGCTGGCGGTCGTCTTCGCGGGGTGGTACGCGAGCGCCAGCCACGTCGAGCCGATGCCGCTGCGCGCGTTCATCGTGGCCGGGACGCTGGCGACGGCGGGTGTGATCCTGTCGGGCATATGGGTCGTGCTGTGGCTATGGACGCGCCCCGATCCCGCCGCGCCGAAGTGGGCGCTGGGGCTGGCCGCGCTGCTGATCGTGCTCGACGCGTGGCACGTCGGCCTCCCGGTGATCGGCGTGTCGCAGGTGGTCGAGCCGGGTATGTGGGCCGGTGCGCGCGGCAACATCCCGACCGGCGCGGATGCGCGCGTGCTGCAGGTCGTCCCGCCCGGCGGGCCGGTCAACCTCGCCAGCGTGACCGGGCATCTGCACGTGATCGGCTACGACCCGCTGCCCCTGGCGACGTTCGAGACGCTGCACGAAACGGGCGATCCGAACGATCCGCTCTCCCGCGCGAACCGGCTGCTGGGCGTGCGATACTTGCTGTCGAGCGAGCCGTTCGAGCACCCGGACTACGAGTTGATCGGCATCGCCTACGACACGTTTTACTATGAACGGGTCGATCCCTTCCCGCGCGCGTGGGTCGCGTCCGAGATCGTGGTCGAGCCGGACGACGGGGCCGCTGCCCGCCGCCTGATGGACGAGGCCACCGACCTGCGCGCGACGGCGGTCGTGGACCGGGCGATCACGTGCCCGGCGGGTGAGGACGGGTCCGCCGCGATCACGGCCTACGAGGCGAACGAGGTCATCGTCGAGACCAGCGGGGGCGGCGGGCTGTTGGTGCTCAGCGACCAGTACTACCCCGGCTGGCGGGCCACCGTGGACGGCGAGGCCGCGGAGGTCGTGCGGGCGGACGTGGCGCTGCGCGGCGTGTGCGTGCCAGCGGGCGAGCATACCGTCCGGTTCGTGTACCGGCCCCTGTCGCTCTACGCTGGTGTGGCGATCTCGGCGGCGGGGTGGGTCGCGTGGCTGGCAGCGGTCGTTATTGCGTGGCGGCGCGGCCTGCTCGCGGCTCCGGGGTGATCGCGGCGGGCCGCACGGCGTGGCGGAGTAGGCTACAATAGGGTTAACGAGTGCAAGTAGAGAACGTCGCGCAGCAGCGACGTTTTTTAACCTTATAGACTTGGAGCGAAGCGAGTATGGCTTTGGAACGGGAGCGCGTGGCGCCGCTGGCGTTGGGCGCGGATTACCTGACGGTCGATGATGTGGTGCGCGTGGCGCGGCAGGGGCAGGCGGTCGCCTCCCTGCCGGACGACCCGCCGCCGGGCACGGCGTTGGCGGCGCGGGCCGCACGCGTCCAGGCCAGTGCGGAGTGGGTGCGCCGCACGCTGGACCAGATCGAGGCGGCGGACGCCGAGGGGCGCGATCCGCTGGTGATTTACGGCGTGAACACCGGCTATGGGGACAACGCGGGCCGCGCGATCTTTCGCACGCGGGCGGACGCGGCCCGCCTGAGCCGCAACCTCGTGCTGAGCCACGCGGTCGGGGCGGGCGATCCGCTGCCGGTGGACGCGGCGCGCGCGGCGATGCTGATCCGCGCGAACACGCTGGCGCAGGGCTACAGCGGCGTGCGTCGCTGCGTGATCAACACGCTGGCGGAGATGCTCAATCGCGGCGTGACCCCGGTCATGCCGGAGCAGGGTTCGCTCGGCGCGTCGGGGGACCTCGCACCGCTGGCCCACCTCGCGCTGGTGCTCAGCGCGCCCGCCCCCGGCGAGGACGACCATCCCGGCGCGAGTGGGCAGGCGTGGTACGGCGGCGTGCGGATGTCCGGTGCGGACGCCATGGCCGCGGCGGGCATCGAGCGGGTGGTGCTCGGCGCGAAGGAGGGCGTCGCGCTGATCAACGGCACGGCGGTCAGCGCGGGGATCGGCGTGCTGGCGTGGCACGACGCGGCCCGCCTGCTCGACACAGCACAGGTCGTGCTGGCGCTCTCCGTCGAGGCGCTGAGGGGCTTCCGCGACGCGTTCTTGCCGCACGCCCACGCGATCCGGGGCCACGCGGGGCAGGGTCAGGTCGCGGCGCGGGTGCTCGATCTGCTGGACGGTAGCACGCTCGTACGCGGCGGCGTCGATGTGGAGCACGACACGCAGGAGCTGCCGCACCAGGACCCGGACTCGCTGCGCGCGGCCCCCGGCGAGCGCAGCGCGGGCCCGGACACGCTGCGCCACGTCGAGGGCGTGCTGACGACCGAGATCAACGCGGTGACGGATAACCCGCTGATCTTCGTGGACGAGGACGGCCCGCTGCACCTGGACCGGCTGAACAAGGCCGTGTCGGGCGGGAACTTCCACGGCGCGCCGGTCGGGTACGCGATGGACTTCCTGAAGATCGCGGTCGCGGACCTGGCGAGCATCTCCGAGCGCCGCGCGTTCCTGCTGCTCGACGGGCGGCTGAACCGGGGCCTGCCGCCGTTCCTGATCGCGGAGCCGCCCGGCGGGGAGGGATTGAACAACGGCAGATCGGAAGAGCACACGTCTGAACTCCAGTCACCGCTCATTATCT
>CAZGLU010000550.1:0-2890 GCA_964526095.1 uncultured Anaerolineaceae bacterium
ACCGCGTCAAGAACTTCATGAAATGGGCCGACATGCCCGAAGACATGCCGATCGAACACAGCATGATCTCCAAGTCGATCCAGCAGGCGCAGATCCGCGTCGAGGGCCACAACTTCGACATCCGCAAGCGCGTGCTGGAATACGACGACGTGGTGAACAAGCAGCGCGAGACGATCTACGCCCAGCGCCGCAAGATCCTGGAGGCGCCGCCCGGCGCGCTGCGCGACCAGATCCAGCGCATGCTGGCCGAGGAGATCCACGAACTGGTGGAGCAGCACCTCGGGGAGGACCCGATCGACTGGGACGTGGAGGAGTTCCACCGCGCCGCGCTGACGCTCTACCCGGTGCCCTCGCACATCACGCCGGAGCGCATCCGCCAGGAGCAGGACCCGGAGGAGGTCGAACTGCTGCTGGTCAAGGGCGCGCTCGAAGTCTACAACGAACGGATCGAGCGCTTCGGCGAGGAATGGATGAATCAGGCCGAGCGCCACGTCATGCTGACCGCGGTGGATACGCTCTGGCAGCGCCACCTGACGGACCTCGACGTGCTGCGCGAGGGGATCGGGCTGGTCGGCTACGGCGGGCGCGATCCGCTGGTGGAGTACAAGCGCGAGAGCTACCAGATGTGGACCGCGCTGCAAGACGAGATCCGTGGGAAGGTCGTGCAGGATATCTTCCGCGTGGCCCCGCGCGAGCAAACCGCCCAGATGCGCCTGCCCACCCAACTCCGCCTGAGCAACATCCGGGCCGGGCGCGGCGCGATGCCGGGTATGCCGGTCGGCGGGAACGGGCCGACGCCCCAACAACCGGCGGCCCCCGAACCTGCACGAAACGTCGGAATGTATGATAATGTGGGGCGGAACGATCCCTGCCCGTGTGGCAGCGGGAAGAAGTTCAAGCACTGCCATTACCGGCTGCTGCAAGACCAGCGCCGGACCGTCGCACCGGAAGCCGTGAAGCGTAAGGTGTCGTCGCGGCGCCGCCGCTGAAACAAGTCCTGGCGCGCCCGTCCGCGCCCTGACAGACAGGATGCGGGCGGGCGGCTGCCCATACCCTGCCGGGTTGAGCGAAAAGGAACCTGCCATGTCCGATGCTGACGAACGCGTGGCGGCCCTGATGAACGACATGGATCCCCTGCTGCTTGAGTTGATTCAGGACCGGATCAACACCTTCATCAAGTGGGATCTCATTCGCTTCTTTCACGACAACCCCCACACCAGCGAAACCGCCGAAACGATCGCGCGCCACATCGGGCGGGACGTCCGCACTGTGGAGCCGGAGCTGCTCCAACTGGTGCGCGACGGGCTGCTGGAGATGGACAACCTCACCGGGCTGCGGATCTTCACGCTGGCGGACGATGAGCCGGTGCGGGCGTTGATCGACCGGTTCATGGCCGCGTGCGGCGACCGTCAGTTTCGGGTGAAGGCGATCTACCATGTGATCCGCAACCTACGGTGAGCCATGCAGGGACAGGCAGGCGCGGCACAGGGGCACTATCAGGGGGATGCGCAACACGCTATGGACATCGTGCAGGCAGGTCTGACCGCGTTCGTTTGGCTGCTGCTCACCGCCATCATTTTCATCCTGGCGCTGATCGCCCGCTTCTTTGAGACCATGGCGAACCAGCGCACCTACTACCAGTTGTTCGCCATCCCCGTGTTGTTCTTCGGCGGGGCGGCGCTGCGCCTGATCGACGAGCAGCAGCTCACCGGGGATGGTTGGGCCGACCTGCTGCTGTTCGCGGGCGGGGTCACGCTGGCCGCGCTGAGCTTCCACGTGTACCGGCTCATGACGAGCGGGCGCTAACGGCGGGGGTTGACAAGGAGATCACAGTGGAGAACGTGCTCGTCCTGTTGAGCATCGCCGCCCCTTTGGCCATCCTGTACAGCCTCTACGTGCTGGCCCAGATCAGCCAGCGGTTCGGCGCGGTGACGAAGCGTCCCCCCATCTACCGCCTGCTGTACATCTCTATGGGCCTGCTGCTGATCCCGATCGCCATCCGCCTGCTGGCGCCCAGCCTGGGCGAAGACGGCACCGGGAGCATTGACGCCCGGTCGAGCGAAGCCCTGATCTATGCCGCCGCGCTGATCGCCAGCCTGCTGCTGGGCCTCGTCACGATCTGGCAGTATTGGGGCTGGCTCATTCACTCCCACGACGAGGGGCTACCGAGCAGCGGACGCGCCACACCACGCAGACGATAATGGCACCCAGCGACCCCAACACCCTGGTACCGGACATCACGCTCGCCGCGCTGCGCGAGGTCAGCCTGGTCGTGGACGCGGAGGGTGTCGTCCTGTTCGCCCTGCCGGAGGTCGCCCCCTGGCGCGGGCCGGAAGACCGCCCGCTCCAGGGCACGCCGCTCTTTGACCTCGTCGCGCCGGGGGACCGCGCCGCGCTGCGGTCGTGGTGGGACGCTTTCGTGAGGACCGACGCCCGCTCATCGCCGGAAACGAGCGTGTCGATGGGAGCGGCGCGGCTGAGCTTCACGGCGCAAGCCTGGCGGCTGCCCGACGCCGACCGCTTCCTGGTGATCTGCCGCCCGCCCGACCCCACCCGCGAGCGCCTGGAAACGCTGTACTCCGTGCTGCTGACGATGTCCGGCACGCTGGACCTGGATACGCTGCTCGACTACCTGCTCGAACAATCTCGGCGCCTGATCCCGGCGGACAGCGTGATGCTGTTCCTGGTCGGCCCCGACGAGGGCGTGCAGTTGATCCGCTGCATCGGCGCGGACCTGCCGGATTACACGCCGGAGGAAGTGGCGTCGTTTTCCGGCTTCGCCACGACGCGAACGGTGCGGGCCACGGGCCGCCCCCTCCTCATTCAGGACACCGCACAGCACCCCATGTGGACGGACGTGCGCGGCACGGACTCGATCCGCAGTTGGATC
>CAZGLU010000551.1:0-2871 GCA_964526095.1 uncultured Anaerolineaceae bacterium
AGATGGAATCTCGTGACTGGAGTTCAGACGTGTGCTCTTCCGATCTTGGGTCGGCGTCAGGTCGAGCAGGAGGTCGTCCGGCAGGGCCGGGGGCACGGGCCTGGTGGGGTTCTCGAAGACCGGGACAGGGCTGGGCGGCGGGGTGTCCGTGCTCGCGCGGACGGTCGCGCCCAGCTCGCGCCGCAAGACCTCGTTGAAGGCCGTGCTCAGCGCCGTCGCGGACTGGTAGCGCACGGTCGGCAGCTTGGCGAGCGCCTTGCGTATGACCTCGTGCATCCCCAACGGCAGGTCGGCGCGGTGGCCGAGCGGGTTTGGGGCGGCCTCGCTGATGTGCTGGTGGATGACGGCGAGCGAGCTTGCGCCGCGATAGGGCTGGACGCCCGTGATCATCTCGTACAGCACGACGCCCAGCGAGTAGATGTCGGAGGCGGGGGTCAACGGCTCGCCCCGGCACTGCTCCGGCGAGGCGTAGGCCGCGGTCCCCAGGAAATCCCCGTCGGTGGTCAGCGGCTCGGCGGCCTGCTTGACGTGCGCGATCCCGAAGTCGGCCAGGTAGACGCGGCCACTCCGGTCGAACAGGATGTTTTCCGGCTTCAGGTCGCGGTGGATGATGCCCTGGCTGTGCGCGTAGTCCAGCGCGGCGGCGACCCCGGCCAGGACGGTGGCCGCGAAGGGCAGGTGCAGCGGCCCGGCCTTGATGTGCCCGGCCAGCGTGCCGCCGTCCATCAGCTTCATGGCGATGTAGGGCGATCCCCCGGCTTCCCCGAACTCGTAGACGGGCAGGATGTTCGGGTGCCGGAGCCGGGTCGCCATCTGCGCTTCACGCAGGAAGCGCCGCCGGACGGTCGGGTTGGCGGCGAGATGCGGCGGGAGGATCTTCAGCGCCACCATGCGGCCGCGCTCAAGATCACGGGCGCGGTGTACGCTGCCCATCCCACCAGCGCCCAACGGCTCGTATACTTCGTATGTGCCGATGATGGAGCCAGCTAACTGCGTCTGCATTCGGGGCAACCTGCATGATACCGCGCTTTAGTGCTAGTGTATCATACGCGGCCCGCACGACTTGTAAAGGTAGTGCTAGGAATTACTGTAATGCAGACGCTCGTGCCGGTTCCTCAGCCCCCGGCGGCCAGATGACCTTGCAGCCAGCGCCCCGTCAGGCTGAACACCTGCTCCCGCCACGCCGGATGCTCGAAGGTGTGCGTGGCCTGGGGAACGATGTGCAGCGTGCCCCGGTCGCCGAGCGCGGCATGCAGGGCCTCAGCCTCGCGCTGCTCGATGACCGGGTCGGCGCCGCCCTGGACGACGAGGCCGGGTCCCGCGTAGCCGCGCAGCGCGCCCACGACGTCCGTCGCGTAGAACTCCGGCAGGAAGTCGGGGCCGACGCGCAGCCCGCCGACGATCCCCGCCTCCGGGCCGTGATCCGGGATGTCACTGAAATGAACGGCGGGCAGGCCAACCGCGTTCCACAGCACAAGCGCCCGCACGCGTGGGTCCTGCCCGGCCAGCAGCGCGGCGACGGCTCCGCCCATGCTCAGCCCCAGGACGCCGATCCGCCCCGCGTCGATGCCGGGCTGCCCCGTGAGCCAATCCAGCGCGGCGGCGGCGTCGGCCAGCTCGGTGCGGATCGTCATCTCCTCGAAGTCGCCGTCGCTCTCGCCTGAGCCGTAGAAGTCGAAGCGCAGCACGGCGAGGCCCGCGTCCGCAAAGTGACGCGCGGCCTGCACGAACAGCCGGTCGTTTTCGACGCGCGTGCCAGTGAAGCCGTGCAGCATCATCAGCGCGGGCCAGGGTTCCGGCGTGGCCGGGCGGTGTAGCATCCCGCGCAGGGTGCCGAGCGGGCCGGGGAACTCGACGGCCTCGACCCGGCTCATGCCTCGTCCTCGTCGCCCTCAGCCGCCGTGCCGCCGGTCAAGCGGCCCTCGATCTTGCCCCGGACCTTCATGAGCTGCTTCATCATGCGCTGGCGGGCGGTGGGGTGCTTGATGTGGTCCAGGCCCATCTCGAACGTCGCGGCGGCGAGCATCGCGTTGCCGTTGCGCAGGTGCAGGTCCGCGATCGCGAGCAGCGTCTGGCCGTAGTTTTCCTCGTCCCCGACCTCCATGAACATTGCGGACGCCTCGCGGTAGTTGGTCAGCGCCTGCTCGCTGTTGCCCAGCTTGGCGTAGACGCGCGCCATGTTGCCGAGCACCTGCGCGGTGCGGTGCTTGTCCTGCAACTCGACGAAGGTGGCGTAGGCGTCGGCCATCGGCTTGAGCGCCTCCTCGGAGTCGCCCATCGAGTGGAGGGCCAGCCCCAGGTTCACCTTCATCTCCGCGACCATGTCCTGCGCTCCGTCCGCCTGGTAGGCGTCGATGGCCTGCCGGAAGGTATCGACGGCTAATTCGTAGTCCTGTTCCATGAACTGCTTGATGCCCTGTTGTTTGAGGTCGTCCGCGTGCGTCATGGCGCTCCCCTTTGCTGTGGTCTGGCTGTGGTCTCAGTTTACCGGATCTTAGCGCGGCCCGCCGGGCGGGTGAATAGGTCGGCGGTCACTCCGGGGGAAACCCTATGGCGTCCGTTAGCGGCGGTGTGACGGTTGACAAACCAGGGGAGCCGATCTATACTGGATAACTAGAACATACGTTCGCAAAACCGGGGCAGCACCTATCACCCGCGCTGCCCCGTCCTGTCCGGCACGGACCAGTACCTCACAAGGAGCGACCTCATGATCCAAGCAATCTGGGTTGAGATCCCGGTCAACGACCTTGAGCGCGCCCTGGCGTTCTACCGCGCGGTGTTCCAACTCGATCCGGTCGAGATCAACGATGACGGCGTGCGCCGCACGGCGACGCTGTTTCGCGGCACGGCTGAGGGCCGGGCGGGCGTGTC